>JAAWGY010000343.1 GCA_022795575.1 Angelakisella sp.
AACCTTGCAATACACCAAGTATTGCTGCGGTTTTTTGCCTTGCAGGGCGGGAAAATCCCTTGTCCTGCCTGCATCATCCGGTTATGAATACAGGTTCTTCCAGTAACGATCGCAGTATTTTGTCCTATCGTCAACATGGATGAAGCGCTTTGAAAAATAGACGTCAACCGTACTGAGCTGAAAAGGGAGAGCGGACAGCCCCGCTTGCGCCCCTGTGTCCCCCTGTGTTATAATAGGATGGTGTGAAGGCGGCAAATACCACACGGACTGCCGCACAACCTCAACAGGAGGACCTGTACCATGAAAGCTCTCTATAAATACGCACCCGGCGGCGGCACCTCCCGTCTGGAGGACCGCCCGATCCCCCAGATCACCCCCCTGGATAACGTCCGGGTGCGGGTGTCCGCCTGCGCGGTCTGCGGGATGGATATCCACATCTACCACGGCAAGTTCGCCTGCGATCCCCCTTTTGTTATGGGGCACGAGTTTGTGGGGCGGGTGGAATCGGTGGAGCCGGAGGTTACTTCGGTGGCCCCGGGGGACCGGGTGGTGGCCCAGCCCCATCTGTACGCCTGCGGCAGCTGCCAAAGCTGCCGGGACGGCTTCCCCCAGTACTGCCCCCAAAAGCGCTCCCTTGGCATCAACCGGGACGGCGCCATGGCCGAGTACGTGGTGCTGCCGGACCGCTACCTGCATAAGGTGCCGGACGCCATCCCGGATCCGCTGGCCTGCCTTTTGGAGCCCATGACCATCCTGGTGGGGGATGTTATCGCCTATTCCGGGTTACAGCCGGGGGATACGGTGGTGATCACCGGCGCCGGGCAGGTGGCCCAGCTGGCGCTGATTGCCGCCAAGGCCGGGGGCGCCGGCCGGGTAGTGATGGGGGGCGTCACCAGCGACCGCACCCTCCGTTTCCCCGCCGCCCTGGCCCTGGGGGCCGACGCGGTGGTGGACAGCAACACCGAGGACCTCTCCGCCCTGGTGATGAAGCTTACCGACGGCCGCGGGGCGGACCTGGCCATCGAGGCCAGCGGCTCCGAGGCGGGCATCAACAACGCCATCTCCTGCCTGCGCACCGGCGGGCGGCTGACGGTGCTGGGGCTGACCCGCCGGGACAGCGTCGCCGTGCAGTGGGACACCGCCCTGCGGAAGATGCTGACGGTGCGGTACCATATGATGAGCAACTACCGCATGATGGAGCGGTCCATCGAGATCTTCGCCACCTACCCCCGGGACCTTTCCCCCCTTGTTACCCACACCATGCCCCTGGAGGAGTGGAAGCGGATGTTTGATATCCTCTCCCAGGGGGGCGGTATTAAGGGCGTGATGAAGATTATTCCGGGGTATTGAGGATTTCTTTCTGTGGGATTTGCGCCCTGGGAATTGCCGGGGCAGAATACGGCGGGGCCTGTGCAGAGGAGCGCAGGCCCCGCCGTTTTGTTGCAGGCTGTTAGGCTGCGGTTCTATGAACGGCATGGACGGGCGCAACAGCAGCTTGCCGCCCCCACGCCATAGCCCTACGGCACACAGCCCCTCCCACCCGAACCAAAGCTTACGTTTGAAATTTATTTTCAGACCATTTTTCCTGTTTTCGTGACAGAGGGGCACAAAGGGACGGCGCAGATTTGCCCAAAAACGATGCCGCGTTGCTGTGCATTCGGTCAAAATTAGCCCAACATACACGGCCAGTTTGTACAAAAATGTCGAAAAAATTCAGCTGTTTTGTCACTATACAGACGCGCGTTCGATACGCTATAATAAGGATGTGAAAAAAATTTTCATATCTGCCGGTCGTTTTTCCCCTTTTTCAACCCGCGACCTGGCCCGACAACATTGCAGAACCCCCTTTCCAGGAGCCTCTGACGGCTCCACGCCCCGGACAGGCTCTGGCGGCTTTTTTTGCCGGTGGCTATCCGTCCCGGCACAGGCACGGCTTTAGAAGGACCTGCGAGATGCCGGTCTCCGGTCCTTTGGGCACCGGCAGGACGTCCTGCCGGTATCCCGTAAAACGGGATAAATATGCTTAACAAAGCAGAAGGAGAATGTTACTTATGAAGAAAACCATGAAACGCCTGCTGGCGGTGGCGCTGGCCCTGACCCTGGTATGCTTGGCTGGCTGCGGCGGCGGCAATAACGCAAGCAGCAACGCCGGCAACTCTACCCCGGCACCCACCCCCGCACCTACCCCCGCACCCGATCCCGGCTCCGGCAGCGTCGAGCAGGTCCTGAAGGTGGCCACCACCCTGGGCAGCGGCGGCGGCGCCGACGCCACCGGCGACAAGACCAAGTACCCCTGGCATAACCCCGACGGCGTAACCGTCGCCGCCATGTACCGCACCCTGCTGCTGGCGGATGCCAACCTCACCGATGTCTCCCCCAGCCTGGCGACGGATTACACCGTCTCGGAGGACGGGCTGACCTACACCTTCACCATGAAGGAGGGCGTGAAGTGGTCGGACGGCGAGCCCCTTACCGCCGCGGACGTGGCGTTCAGCATCAAGACCAACCTGAAAGTAGCCTCCGGCAACGCTATCTTCACCAACGCCTTTACCAACATCGTCGGCGCGGAGGCCTGGCGTGACGGCAGCGCCAGCGACCTGGAGGGCGTAAAGGTG
>JAAWGY010000344.1 GCA_022795575.1 Angelakisella sp.
ACCGCAGCAATACTTGGTGTATTGCAAGGTTTTTTAACGCGGCAGGGCGGGAAAAGACCTGGCCTGACGGCGTCAGACGGTTGTGAATACAGGTTCTTAGTTTGACAATTTTTCCGTCAATATGTGAGAAAATGTTACATTAACACCATGTTTTTCCGTGATGTTAGACAGAAGATTTTTGTCAACTTTGTATGTTTCGCAGAAACTGTCGGCGGCAGATTGACTTTTGGGGAACCACCGAATACTATTATAAAAAAAGGAATTGCGAATAAACAATGTCTGATAGATGAAGAAATTGTGAAGGAGAAATGCCCATGTCCATCTTCCCGGAGGAGCGGCGGAGAAAACTGCTGGAGCTGCTCAACGAAAACGGCTCTGTTACCATCGAGGAGCTGGCCCTCCGCTTCGGCGTCAGCGAGATGACCATCCGCCGGGATCTGGACAGGTTCAAGAGCCAGGGGCGCCTGGAGCGCTGCCGGGGCGGCGCCGTTCTCCGGGGGGAGAACGTGGGGGAGGAGGACTACAAAAAGAAGCTTTCCGCCAACCTGGACGCCAAGCGCCGCATCGCCGCCTACTGCGCCGGCCTTGTCACCGAGGGGATGCAGATCTTCCTGGACGCCGGCACCACCACCTTCTGCATCGCCCAGGAGCTGCTCACCGTCCCCCGGATCACCTTCCTTACCAACGACCTTAAAACCGCCCTCTTCCTCTCCCGCCACCGCCGGGAGGTGATCGTCTTAGGGGGGCATATCCAGAACAACACCGGCAGCGCCGTGGGGGCCTTTGCCCTAAAGATGGCAAACGAGCTGTTTGTGGACATCGCCTTTGTGGGCACCGCCTGCATCAACGAGGAGCTGGACGCCCTCACCCCCACGGTGGATAAGGCCTTCCTCAAGCGGGCCATCTGCCAAAACGCCAAGGAGTGCTTTTTGGTGGCGGATTCCGCCAAGTTTTACCGCAGCGCCATGGTGCGCATCTGCAGCCTGGCGGATTACACCGCGGTTGTCACCGATAAGACCTTTACCGAGGAGGAAAAGCGGCTGGCACAGACAAAGCACGTCGAGCTGATCTGCGTGTAGCGCCGGCGGCAGAGAGATGGATGGAGGTGGATGGATATGGCACAGGTGCTTGTGGTGGCGGATGACCTGACCGGGGCCAACGCCACAGGGGTACTGTTAAAGAAAAACGGATTTGTCACCTATACCGTGCTGGAGGCCGCCCATGGGAGCGACCCCCAGCTGGCGGACTGCGAATGTCTGGTGGTCCCTACCGAGAGCCGGGCCATCGAGCCCCAGGAGGCCTACGAACGGGTGCGGGACGCCCTGCTGGCCCTGAAAGGGGAGGGGGTAAAGCTCTACGCCAAGCGGATTGACAGCACCCTCCGGGGCAACCTGGGGCGGGAGACCGACGCCTTCCTGGATGTGCTGGGGCCGGACTACGTTGCCGTGTGCGTCCCCTGCTTCCCCAGCTCCGGCCGGGTGCTGGTGGGGGGGTACCTGCTGGTAAACGGGGTGCCGCTGCAAAAAACCGAGGTTGCCAAGGACCCCAAAAACCCCATCACCACCTCCAGCGCCAAGCAGCTCTATCTGGCCCAGTCCCGCTACCCCCTGGAGACCATCCACCTGGATGACATCGCCAAGGGCATCGACAGCCTGGCAGCCCGGATGGGCCAGGCGGTGAAGAACGGGGCCAGGATCCTGGTCTGCGACTCGGTGACGATGGAGGACATGGAGACCATTGTGGACGCCCTTCTCCGGGCGGGGATCCGGTTTATCCCGGTGGACCCCGGCGTCTTTACCGCCACCGCCGCCAAGCGGGTGCTGCCCCGCAGGCGGGTGACTGGTCCCGGCAAGGTGCTGATGGCCATCGGCAGCGTCAACGGGGTGGCCCGCGCCCAGGTAAAGGCCCTGCTGGGGGGGCTGGATGTGGGCCACACCTACCTGGAGATCGGGGAGGTGCTGGAAAGCCCCCGGCGCCGGGAGGCGGAGATCTGCCGGGCGGTGGATGCCCTGCTGGCCGCGGCGGAGGACCACGAGTATCTGGCGGTGATCGGCTCCGGCATCGACCCGGCCCGGCGTGTCCCCTTTGAGCCCTACCTGGAGCGGGACCGCTGCACCGTGGAGGACCTCAGCCAGATCATCAACGACGCCATGGCCCAGGTGGCGCTGCGGGCCCTCCGGGGCAACCGGGAGTTCCGGGCCATCTACTCCACCGGCGGGGATATCTCCGCCGCCATCAACCGCCAGATGGGCACCGCGGGGCTGCGGCTGCTGGACGAGGTGGTCCCCCTGGCGGGCTACGGGGAGCTGCTGGGCGGCGAGTTTTCCGGCATGAAGTTCATCAGCAAGGGCGGCATGGTGGGGGACGAACAGGCCATGGTCACTTGCGCCCGGTATCTTCGGGAAAAGATATAGACATTGTATACTGTGGAAAGGATGTGCTGTTATGGAAAGACCTTATATCGCAATCCCGCTGGGGGATCCCGCCGGCATCGGGCCGGAGATCGTTCTGAAAACACTGGCGGAGCAGGAGATTGTGGACATCGCCAAATGTGTGGTGGTGGGGGACGCCAAGGTGCTGAAAAACGCCATGACCTTCCCC
>JAAWGY010000351.1 GCA_022795575.1 Angelakisella sp.
ACCTTAAAATACATACAGTATTCCTGCGCTTTTTTGGCATCGGCAGTCAAAAAATTTGCTCGCCAATCTGCGCACTTCGGCTACTGGTACAGCTTCTAAAAACAAAGATGTCACGCCGTCAACAGGCGGATGGAAGCGGTTTGCAACCGCCGGTTGACAAGAAATACAGCCTCATGGATGGTGGGAAGGCCCTGATTTTGGTATGATAATCTCATCAAAAACAGGGAGGGAACAGAATGAACACACCAGAAAAAATCCAGGAGCTGCGAAAGGCCCAGGGCATGACACAGGAGCAGCTGGCCGAACAGCTGAATGTCTCGCGGCAGTCGGTATCAAAGTGGGAATCCGGGCAGGCCATGCCGGAGGCGGATAAGCTGATGGCGCTAAGCGACCTGTTTCATGTCACCGTCGACTACCTGCTGAGGCCGTCCGACATCGACGCCCTGTCCATCAAGGCGGACGCCCTGGAGCGGCAGCAGCAGGAGCTGAAAAGGGCGTTTCGGAAGCGGAAAAGGACACAGCGGTTCCTTGCCTGCTGCGCAGGGATTTACCTGGTGGCCTTTGCGGTGATGATGCTGGAGCGGCAGCTTTCCATGGAGGCGGATTTTTTGTGGGCCCTTTTTCCGGGCCTCACCTTCCCCATCATTGCGGGTGTGGTGGCTACCGCTGTAGCGATATTTGTTTGGCTGAAGCAAGCAAGGGCCGCAGAGGATACCGAGTAAGAGCCTGTAAAGCAGACCGGGTGGGATTGGGAGGGATCATATGGCTTGGAGATATGAAACATGCGGCCCGGACGGCCGGTGCAGATTGTTTGGGGTAAACATCTTTGACTACGATTGGCAAACCACCGGCAGGCGGGTAAAGGTGCAGGATCCCAACTACCATCAGGAGCACATCTTTGGGGTCTGGCAGGTGGAGATTGGCGGGGAGATCCGCCGTTTTGCCGCCGGGGAGTTTTCCAATTGCGTGTGGGGCTTCTATCTGGAGGACTGACAAAGAAAACGGCGCGGTGTCCGGTGTTTCCCGGGTGCCGCGCCGTTTTGGGAGGGATCAGTCCATCAGGTCGGAGAAGCGCACGCTGTTCAGCCGGTCCCGGACGGTGTCGGAAATCTCGGCGTAGATGCGCTGGAACTTGCAGACGCCGCAGGAGGCGGTGTTGCGGTTGCAGTGGTAATCCTCCTCCCCGACGCACCGGGCCAGGGCGTAGGGGCCCTCTACCGTTTCGATGACGTCACAGAGGGAGACCTCGGCAGGGGGGCGGCCCAGCTCGTAGCCGCCCTTGGTGCCCTTGTAGGAGCTCACCAACCCCCCGGCCACCAGCTTGCGAAGGATTTTGAGGGAAAAGCGGAGGGTGACGCCGGTCTCCTCCGCGATTTTTTTTGCGTCCATCCGCCCGCCCTGCCGGGCAAGGCAGTACACGATACGCACTGCGTAATCCGATTCCAGTGTGATGTGCATAAAGCCCTCCGGGAATATACTAAGAAGCCGTACCAATCGCCGTTTTTTGGCGGCGGCATCCCAAAAATTTGCTCGCCAAGCTGCCCGACCGGGCGATTGGTACAGCCTCTGAAATGGTGTTTTCTCTACCTGTTTAGTATAGAACCTTTCCCCCGAAAAGTCAAGGCCAGGGGAGTTGTTCACAAAATTACCAGCCCAGGGGGGGCCATATCCTTCAAAGGGCTTCCGGGCGTGTTCGGCAGGCTCTATTCGTTCCGCAAATGCTAACGTGGGGTGGATTGTTGCGTGTGAATATGATATACTTCATCCACAAGCAAAGATTTTTGATAAGCTGCATATGGGGAGTGACAAAATGAATGATGGACCGCCCGATGGATGGGATGATGAAATCATTGACCATTTGGAGATAACAGCAGATGCTTTGCCTGTTGCTTTTCTCAGTTGGACGGTACGAGGAAATCAATTAACGTAGCTTCCGGTTTTATAGAGGAGGTATAAATGTGTCTTTGCATTTTTGGATATCGATGCCGATAGATGACTTTTTTTGTTATAGTAATCAGCTTATGAAAAAATACAATGTATCGGCTTATGTGGAGCTAATTGGTGATGAGCCTGGAAATAGAAACATATATGTGTTTCAGGAAAAGACGTCAGACACATTTATTAAATACTTTTTTGAACCAACATATCACTCGTTCTATTTTTCATGCTATCCATTCGGAGATATCAATAACCCCGTTAAATTTGGAACATTCTACTCGCCTGAAATAGCACCCTTTACGATAGAGGGGAATGGTGGATATGAGACAGACAAAACCCGTGAGCAGATATATTTAAGGCCGCTTTGGAAACGACCCGATAGGAACATCCAAAGCTTCTATCTGGCCTTGCAACGAAAGCTGAAAACTCTACCGGGTATGCAAAGTGGCTATGTTATGGGGAGGCATGAATATAAAAATCTATATTATTTGCCTTCATCAAAAATTATTATTCCTAACAATCCACATAATAGAGATATGAAAGGTACATGGGAAGAATATTAGACCTCTTGCGAAAATAAAATAATGAGATAAAATAAGGGTATGAAATACGAAAAGATAGCGAAATATTCAAACACAAAATTTCGGAGAATTACAG
>JAAWGY010000345.1 GCA_022795575.1 Angelakisella sp.
GTCACTCGGATAGCTTTTTCTCATCTGCCTCCGCCCCTTCCTGCTCTGCTATTATAGCGCATTCCAGGACGGTTTGATAGATACTAAACAGGTTCTTAGACCGTGCTGGATCTTCAGCACGGCGGCGGTGGCCTCCTTCAGCGGGTCGAGGCTCCCCTGGACGGGGCCGATCCACTGGGCTGAACACCAAGCCGCACGGATGAGCGGGTCATCAAAAAAGCCCGGAGCGGTGATCCGTCCGCGGGCCACAGCCTCGGAAAGCCAAACCTCATAGACAGGTTGACAGAAATCGTCCACGAACCATTTCCGCCGCATCCGGAACTCCTCCCAGGCGTCCAGGAGGGCCGCACGGGCAGCGGAGTAGCTGGAGTTATACTCCTTCACCAGAACATCGTAAGGGATGCCCAGCCCGGCCCCCACCAGCTTGCAGAAGGTCTTGACGAAGGTGTCGAAGCTGGCCACCGGCATGGTGGGATTGCCGAATTTGACATCCTCCCCCTCCGGCACCACATTGACGGTACCGGCCCCCATGCCATACTCGTTCTCCCCCCGCGGGACCTCCGCCGGGTTCCCGCTTGGGACACCCACGATACCGTCCCCGGTCTCGTTGAAGGGGATGCCGTCCGGGTTGGACTTGGTGATGATCCAGGCCGTGAAGAAGGACTGGACCAGTGCCATCATCAGTGCGGAATCGGTGTATCGGCGCAGTTGGAGCAGAGGTTCCATCACCTGGGCCAAATAGGTGACGCCCCGGTACTGGTCGGGCCGTTCGCTGCTCATGATGTGGAGGATGTTGGGCAAGCCGGTTTTTCCGCCATAGGCTTCCACCCGAATCCACTTGTCCTCCGCGCTGGTGATCTCCCAGGGGTAGGTCGAATGCACATAATAGGCAACCACCATGCCGCTGGCATCCACCTCCACCCCGTCAAAAATGCGGTTCCCGGTGTCCGGGTTCTTCCCGTTGGTGATATTGGGATAGGTCGTGCCGCCGTACTCTATGGGGGTCCGCACCCGGTCCGCCTCCACCAAGTGTATCCGAAGGGAATAGGGACGGATGCGGTCGGGGTTTCGGCGTTTGATGAGGGGGAACACATCCCCGCTCATCAGCCAGGACACCAGGGCCAGCTGCTGCATGGCATCGAAGTTGTTCATGCCGGTGGCATCGCAGGCATCCTTCCGGCTGGCCCAGAGGAGGAACTCTGCCTCAGTTCGCTTTTGCCACTTCTTTGCCGCCTCCGGGGAGAGCCCCAGCGTTTCCCGGTCGATGGCCGGCTTCAGCGTCAGCCCGATGCCCACCGCCTTGGTGCGGTTGGTGTTGATGGCAGAGGTCGCCAGGGGGGAGCTCATGTAGAGCATCCGGCCCCGCTGGCGCAGGGTGTAGTTGTTCCAGTTGATGTCCTCGTTGGGGCTGCCGCTGTGGGCGTCAAAACCCTTCAGCGCCCGCCGGATCCGGCTGGCTCCGGCTTCGCTGTATCCGCTGGCCTGTGGCCGGAACCCCTCCGGGAGATAAAGCCCGGTCCGTCTGTCTTGGTTATAAATCGCTCTCACCACCTGTTTTTTTGCATAACAAAGCCGCCCCCGCTGGTATGCGAAGACGGCTCCGCCGCTTGCTTTTCGCTTTTAGCTGTGGGAAATATCAAAGAAAGTCTTCCAGGTTAAGGATTTGGAGCGACCTTTCCTCGACCGCCATGACGCAGGGGGCGGGCTTGGCCGGAGCATGGGCTTCCACCTTGGGAATATCAAACCCGCCCCGTTCCAAAAAGCCCAGCACATAGGGCAGCCGCTCGTTCCGGCAGTCTGAGGCCAGCCGCGCCGCCGTGATGTAATCGTCTGAGGTTAGGGCCCGGAACTGTACCGGAGGGGGACCGCCGGGGACCATGGAGTAGCTGCCTGTTTTGCGGAGAGCGGGAAGGACCTCGTGAGTTACCCACCGGGTGAACTTCTTCGCCTCCGGCTTGTCCGAGCGGAGGATGACCTTGTACAGGCCGCTTTCGTTGATGATGGTCATGTTCTGGGGGCCGCCAAGGGTATGAATCGGATTCCCGTCCCCGCTAAGGGGGTCCATCAAACGGACCCCCTTTTCATCGGGATCAAGCCGTGCTGAAACATTTTTGTGGTTGGTAATCCCCAGGACTCGACACACATCCTTCAGCACCCACCAAGGGGCATCGTCCACCAGTACAGTCCGAACGGGGACCTTCCCGTAGTTGAAAATCTGCAGTTCGTTCATGTTCTTCCCTCCGCTTTGACAGGCTGAAAAGCGATCTCAATTTCAAACTTGCCAGCTTCAAAATAGTTGCCGATGTTTTTGACCAGGTATTTCCCATAAGCGTCCATCATTAGGGTGTCGTTTGTGTCGATGGGATAGCTTAACCCGTCCCATGCAAGATAGATGGTTTCCGCACCCTTCAATACGCTGATGGCCTCTGCTACTGTCATCTCGGCACCCCCGTTTCGGTTGTGCCTCCGGCTTCATTGGGAAGATTTTTCTTGCCCTCTGCCATATGTAATTCCTCCTTGCAATTCCAAGGAAGGTCTGATAGAATAGATTTATCAAACCTCCTTGGTTTGGT
>JAAWGY010000346.1 GCA_022795575.1 Angelakisella sp.
GCCTGGACCGCTTGGGTTCGGTTCTTCTGCTTGGGTGACAGCCTCAATCTCAACGTGTGGTTGCTCAATGCTTGGTTGGGCGGCTGGCCCTGCTGGGGGACAGGCTCCAGCGGCCTTGCGGGGGGAGCGTTATGGCTCGCTCCCTCCTTCCGGTTGGCCTGATAAGGTGCCTCCGGCGGATCTGATTCCCTGCGGGGGGTTTCCCTCCCTTCGGTCGGGTGGGGCCTCCGGCGGATCTAATTCCCTGCGGGGGGATTCCCTCCCTTTGGTCGGGTGGGGCCTCCGGCGGATTTGATTCCCTGCGGGGGGAATTGTATGGGATGGGGTTGCTGATTTGTTGCTTTGTTTGGTTGTGGTGGGCGAATTTTGGGACTACCGGCCAGAAGCCCCGTCGCTTCCACCATGCCTTTCCCCGAAAGAGGTCCCCCAAAGCCACCCTTCCCCCAGGCAGACACAAAAAAAGAGCCCAAGGCTCCAAACAATCGCAATCAATTTATACTCAAAAAAAGCTAAACCAGTTTGGCTTTCCCGCCTGCCGGGCCGGTATTCCGTCCACCCGGCAGGTAGAGAAATCGCTATGGGCTTTCTGTATCCCTCCTAATGGCATCTATTGTAACAAGGAAGCTTCTGCCCCTTGGAAGACGCGCTACTTCTGTTCTGTCTGGGGCTTATACTCCTCCAGGGTAACATTGAGTGTCAGCGTCCGTCCCTCCCGGATCACCTGGAGCTGCACTGTATCCCCCACCGAGTAGTTGTTCAGCTGGCCCTTTATCTCGTCGACGGTAGATACCGCAACGTCGCCGATGGCTATGATGCAGTCCCCCACCTTGACGCCGGCCTGGTCGGAAGCCCCGCCCTCGGTAACAAGCTGGACGTATACGCCCATCCGGTTAACCCGGTACTGGAAGGCCTTCTGGATGTCGTCGATATCGAGCAGCGATACCCCCAGGGCGGCGCGGCCGCGGACATAGCCGTAATCCAACAGCTCCTGGACCGACTTCTTCACCGTGTTGATGGGGATGGCGAATCCCAGCCCCTCGATGGTGGTGCTTGAGTCCTTGCTGGAGGACTTGGCGTTGACGATGCCCACCAGCTCCCCCTTTTCGTTAAAGAGCCCGCCGCCGGAGTTGCCGGGGTTGATGGCGGCGTTGGTCTGAAGGAGCGTCATGGTCTCGCCGCTGATGGTGACATCCCGGCTAAGGGCGCTGATGATGCCGTCGGTGACGGTGCCTCCCAGCTGGCCCAAGGGATTGCCGATGGCCATGGCGTACTCCCCGACCGTAAGGCTGTCAGAATCCCCCATGATCGCGGGGGTGAGGTTGTTGGCCTCCACCCGCAGAACCGCGATGTCGGTCTTGGAATCGGTGCCAACCAGGGTTGCCTCGTAGGAATCCCCGGCCTTGGTGGTAACGGTGATGCGGCTGGCTCCGCCCACCACATGGTTGTTGGTGACGATGACGCCGTCCTCCGAAAGGATGACGCCGCTACCGGCCCCTTCCTGGACGTACTGGCCAAAGATGGTGTGGTTGGAGACCTGCTCGGTGCGGATCTCCACCACCGACGGGGAGGCCAGGGCGGCGATCTCTTGGACCGAGAGGGCCCCGCCGGTATAGCCCGCCTGGGTGCCCTCGGGGAGGGGGGCGGTGATGCCGTCCCCTCCGGTACTGCCAACCTCATCCCCCCGGACAGCCTGGTAGAAGACGGTCCCCTCCTGCTGGGAAAGGTATTGGAACCCCCAAGCCCCTACCGCGCCGCCGGCTACCGAGATCACCATACAAGCGGCCATAACGCCGGCGATCCGCCCCACGTGGCCGGAACGGCGCTTTTTTTCCTTTACCGGGGGCTGCGGCTGATAGGCCGGGGGTGGTGTGGGGGTGCTGTAGCTGCCCTGGTAGCTGCCGGAGGGCTGCTGGAAGACGCTGTTATAGCGCTGGAAGAACTCCTGACGTCCCTGTTCCCCCTGATAGGGTGTCCAGCCGCCGCTGCCGGGCTGGCCGCCTTCACGGTTGTTGTTATCGTAGCCTGTACTCATAAAGACTGATCCTCCTTTTTGTGTATCCTGCACATCTTATGAATTGAACCGCTCGGCCTATCCCTGGCGGTGTTTGGTTTTTTGCTGTGCTTTTATGATACCCCACCATTATGACGCTGATTTGAAGATTATTTGGAAGAATGGTAAACCTTATTTTACAAAAATATGTCTGAGGGAGCAAAGGGTTGGGGTGGGGTGGGGCAGGCTTTTAGGCTGGTGGTTCCAAAATGCACCCGCCGCCACAATCAGACATAGCCACAAACCAGCAAGCCCACCCATCCTCACTCCCTTCGCTGCCGGGCGGCGGCCCCGTAGGCCGAAGGCCAGAGGGATTCTTCCCCCCGCAGGGAATCAAATCCGCCGGAGGCACCACCCGACCAAAGGGAGGGAATCCCCCCGCAGGGAATTAGATCCGCCGGAGGCACCTTGTCAGGCCAACCGGAAGGAGGGAGCGGGCCATTACGCTCCCCCCGCAAGGCCGCTGGGGGCTG
>JAAWGY010000347.1 GCA_022795575.1 Angelakisella sp.
CTGGGGAGTTTCGCTCCTGCGGGAGCGACCAGGGCCTGCGCGGCCCTGGACCTGCGGCCGGGTAGCCCCGGCGGGCACAACCTGTGGGACAGGCTGCTGTTTTTGCCGGACAGCCTTACGCAAACTCCCCCAGCACCTCCAGCAGCCGCTCCTCCGCCTCCGCCGGAGGCTCCGCCCGGGCTGTTATCCCCTGGTTCAAATCCAAGCTGAGAATCCCCATAATACTCTTGCCATTCACCGTGTACCGCCCGCAGGTGAGGTCCACCTCAAAGTCGAACTCCTGCATGGCGGCGGTAAACCTCTGTACCCGTTCGATGGTAGGCAGATGAATCAGTTGTGTCGTCATTGCGCGAAACCTCCTCTAAGATAGTTAGACCATCACTATACTATAACAGCAAACCACCCAAACGTCAATCACCTTTCGTCATATTTCTCCAAAACCGAAACGGAGGACCACTATGGAAGCCAAGCGATCCATTATCACCCTTGGCCATTGGCCACAGAGCACCGGCAAGCCAGAACCCATCCAGTGGCTGGTACTGGAGCAGCAGGAGCAAACCGCCCTCTGCCTCAGCCGCATGATCCTGGACGCCCAGCCTTACCACCGGGATGGCGGGGCTACCAGCTGGAAGGACTGCTCCCTGCGCCGTTGGCTCAACGAGGAATTCCTCCCCGCCGCCTTTTCCCCCCAGGAGCAGGCGCGCATCCTGCCCACCCCCCTGCAAAGCCCCGGCGGCGAAACGGTGGACCGGATCTTTCTGCTGGCCCCGCCGGCAGACTGGCCGGACTATAATATGATGGAGGACAGCGAGGACTACTACAGCTTTCCCCCGGAGGATTGCGCAATGACCACCCCCTATGCCCGGGAAAGGGGCGCCTGGTTTGTGGAGGATCCGGGACCGGACCAGTACCTGGGCAGCTGGTGCATCCGCTACCCCGGGGTGCTGCTCCACGATAACCCCCGGCCGGATTATACCAGCAGCGTCAACTTTGACGGCCACATCGAGGCGGTGGCCCAGGAAACCGAAAGCCTTGACGGCATCCGCCCTGCCATCCGCCTGTCTGTCCCGCCAGTACAGTAAGGAGCTTCCGATATGAAAATTTCCTTTTATACCTTCGGCTGCAAGGTGAACCAGTACGAAACCCAAGCGATGGCCCAGCTTTTTGCCGCCCAGGGGTGGGATGTGGTGGAGTTTTCCCACAGTGGCGGCTGGGACGTGGTGGTGGTGAACTCCTGCACCGTCACCGCCGAAGGGGACCGAAAAACCCGGCAGCTCCTGCGGCGGCTCCGGCGGGAGCACCCGGAGGCTGTCATCTGCCTTACCGGCTGCTTTCCCCAGTCCTTTCCGGCGGAGGCCGGCGCCATGGAGGAGGCCGACGTTGTCACCGGGAGCAAGGACCGCCGGGCCCTGATGGCAGCGCTGGACCGCTTTCTTTCCACCAGGGAACGGGTGGTGGAGATCCGCCCCCACCAAACGGGGGAATCCTTTGAAGCCCTTTCTGCCGGGGGCTTTGGCCGTCGGACCCGGGCCTTCCTCAAAATCGAGGACGGGTGCGAAAACTACTGCGCCTACTGCATCATCCCCACCGCCCGGGGGCCGGTGCGGTCCAAGGAGATGGGGGCGCTGCGGCAGGAGCTGGAGGCCCTGGCGGCGGCGGGGTATCAGGAGGTCGTGCTGGCGGGGATCAACCTTTCCGCTTATGGCCGGGAGTACGGGCTGCGGCTCATTGACGCCATCGAGACGGCGGCGGCGGTGCCGGGGCTGCGGCGGGTGCGGCTGGGCAGTCTGGAGCCGGACGTCATCGGGCCGGAGGACTTTGCGCGGATGGCGGCGGCGGGCAAGGTTTGCCCGCAATTCCACCTGTCCCTCCAGGCGGGGTGTGATGCCACACTGCGGCGGATGGGGCGGCGGTACGACACCGCCCACTACCTGGCGGCGGTGGAGGAGATCCGGCGGCGGTTCCCGCTGGCGGCGATTACCACCGACCTGATGGTGGGTTTTCCGGGGGAGACGCTGGGGGACTTTGAGGAGAGCGTGGCGTTTGCCCGGCGGGTGGGGTTTGCCCGGATCCACGTTTTCCCTTACAGCCGGCGGCCGGGTACCCGGGCGGCGGAGATGCCGGGGCAGCTGCCCCAGGAGGAGAAGCGGCGGCGGGCGGCCCGGCTGATTGCGGTGGGGGAGGAGCTGCGGGGGGCGTTTCTTGCCTCGATGGAGGGGACGGTTCAGGAGGTGCTTTTTGAGGAGGGGGGCGCTGAGGGACAGGTGGGGTACACCCCCAACTACACTCCGGTGACGGTGCGGGAGCTTTCTCCGCTACAGGGGCGGATTTTGCCGGTGCGGCTGGCGGGACGGGAGGGGGATGGCTGCGGCGGGTGCTTGGTGTAGAGCGTTTTGGTTAGAGCAGCGGCTTGTCCCACAGGTTGTGCCCGCCGGGGCTACCCGGCCGCAGGTCCAGGGCCGCGCAGGCCCTGGTCGCTCCCGCAGGAGCGAAACTCCCCAGGACGACTA
>JAAWGY010000005.1 GCA_022795575.1 Angelakisella sp.
CTTGCAATACACCAAGTATTGCTGCGGTTTTTTGCCTTGCAGGGCGGGAAAATCCCTTGTCCTGCCTGCATCATCCGGTTATGAATACAGGTTCTAACAAAAAAACAGCCTGACTGCCGGAAAATGCGCCCTTTTGCCGCCCTGCCCAAAAAATCCCTTGACAAAAGGGGCGGGGGCTGGTATACTAAACTGCGAAAACAAAGCAGAACTGTGATTCGTTCTCACCTGCCCGCCCTGCTGCGCGGCTGGTCAATCAAGCGTTATCGCCTGCCCCGCCGGGGCCAGGCCGGTATTGGTTTGTTGTGCGTGGACGAGTCCTTCGTCCACGCTTTGTTATATCAAATCATTGGAGGTGCTTTGCAATCGCCACAAAAGAGCTTCAGATCAACGAGGAGATCCGGGACAAGGAAGTGCGCCTCATCGGCGACAACGGCGAGCAGCTGGGAATTGTCGCCACCAGGAACGCCATGGAGATGGCCATCGAGAAAAACCTGGACCTTGTAAAGATCGCTCCTCAGGCGGCCCCCCCTGTCTGCCGCATTATGGATTACGGCAAATACCGCTTTGAGCAGGCCAAGCGCGACAAGGAAGCCAGAAAAAACCAGAAGATCACCGATATCAAGGAGATCCGCCTTTCCTTAAATATCGATACCCACGACTTTGAGACCAAGGTGGGCCACGCCCGGCGCTTTCTTACCGCGGGGGATAAGGTGAAGGTTTCCATCCGCTTCCGGGGCCGGGAGATGGCCCACGCCAACCTGGGCAACGACATCATGAAGCGGTTTGCCGAAGCCTGCGCGGAATTTGGGAGCGTCGAAAGGGTCCCGAAGCTGGAAGGGCGCAGCATGATTATGTTCTTAAACGCAAAGCCTGCAAAGTAAGACCAATTACATTGGTAGGAGGAAAAAGAAAATGCCTAAGCTGAAAACACATTCCGGTGCGAAAAAACGCTTCAAGCTCACCAAAACGGGTAAGGTAAAGCGCGCCAAAGCCTACAAGAGCCATCTCGCCAACGGCCATGGCAAAACCCCCAAGCGCAAGAGAGGGCTGCGTCAGGCCACCTACGCCGACCGTACCAATGTGGCCGCAATCAAGCTCCTGATGCCCTACAACTGAGAAATTTCTGCCAGACGGCGGCGGAGCAGCTCCGCCAGCCAACGGCTTAAAAACGCATGAACGAGATGGAGGTAAATAACAATGGCTCGTGTAAAAAGAGCAATGATGACCCG
The DNA here is from genome assembly GCA_022795575.1 of Angelakisella sp. Lineage (GTDB taxonomy): Bacteria > Bacillota > Clostridia > Oscillospirales > Ruminococcaceae > Angelakisella. Next base: position 1,230 of record JAAWGY010000005.1, read on the forward strand.
TAAAAGAAGGAAAAAGGTACTGAAGCTGGCAAAGGGCTACTTTGGCGCAAAGAGCACCCATTTTAAGATGGCCAAGCAGGCTGTCAAGAAATCCGGCAACTACGCCTTTGCGGGCCGCAAGCAGAAGAAGCGCGATTTCCGCCGCCTTTGGATCACCCGTATCTCCGCTGCCTGCAAGCTGAACGGGATGAATTACTCCCAGTTTATGAACGGCCTGAAGAAGGCCGGTATCGCCCTGAACCGCAAGATGCTCTCCGAGATGGCCATCAACGACGCGGCGGGCTTTACCTCCCTGGTGGAAAAGGCCAAGGCTGCGCTGTAACAAAGCAGCCGCGGGCCCAAAGGGGAGCGGAAAGCGCCGGGCAGAGGGAAGGACCGGTCCGGTGCTTTTGCAAAATTCCAAGAGGACAACGCCCGTGTCTGGATACGATACGGGCGTGTTTTCTTGCGGCGGCCGCGCCGGCAGGGAGGGGGAGAGGCAGTGATTACGTCCCGGGAAAATCCGCTGATTAAGCTTTGCCGCAGGCTACAGTCCGGCGCCAGGGCGCGGCGGGAGGAGGGGCTGTTTGTGGCGGAGGGAGCGCGCCTCTGCCGGGAGGCCCTAAGGGCGGGGGTGGCGGTGCAGACGCTGCTGGCAACCCCCGAGGCGGCAGAGAAAAACCCGTGGCTCCGGGAGGCGGGGGTTCCGGTACAGGAGCTCTCCCCCGGGGTGGCTGCCGCGATCTCGGACACCAAAAGCCCCCAGGGGGTGTACTGCCTCTGCGCCATTCCGGCGGCGGCGGAGCTTGCCATCCGGCCGGAGGGGCGCTACCTCCTGCTGGACAGCCTCCAGGATCCGGGGAACCTGGGAACCATCCTCCGGGGGGCGGAGGCCTTTGGAATCACCGCCGTGATCCTGGGAAGGGGCTGTCCCGACCGGTTTTCCCCCAAGGTGCTCCGCAGCACCATGGGCAGCGCCTTCCGCCAGCCGGTGGTGGAGGCGGAGGACCTGCCGGAGACCATCCGGCGGATGGGGGAGGCCGGCGTCCCGGTTTGGGCCGCCATGCTGAAGCCGGGTGCCCGAACCGTCCGGGAGCTGCCGACAGCCGGCGGGCTGGGGGTGGTCATCGGCAACGAGGGGAACGGGGTTTCCCGGGAGGCTGCCGGGGCCTGTAGCGGGGCGGTGTACATTCCCATCTCCCCCCAGGTGGAATCCCTTAACGCGGCAGCTGCCGCCACGGTTGTGATGTGGGAGATCTCCGGCAGACGGGGCTGACAGCGGAAGGAGATGGCAGGGGTGGAGAATAAGCTTTGGTGGATCCGTTACCAGCTGGCCTTTGGTTATGGCACCACCAAGGGCCACAAGATCCTGTCCGAGGCCGGGCATCCCGCTACCGTCTTCCAGCAGCCGGCGGCAAAGCTGGCAAGGAGCGGCGCCTTTACCCAAAACGAGCTGCGGCGCATCCGGGAGGCTACCGAGGAAAAGGCCTGGGAGATCCTGCGCTTCTGCGATGACTACGGCTGCGAGGTCCTCACCCCGGAGGACCCGGGCTACCCCCAGCGCCTGCGGGAAATCTACGGCTATCCGGCGGCGCTCTATGTCCTGGGGAGCCTGGAGGGGTTGGACGACTGCCTGGCCATCGGGATGGTGGGCACCCGGGCCAGCACCGGGTACGGGGACCGGGCCGCCAGGACCATCGCCCGGGAGCTGGCGGAAAAGGGGGCGGTTATCGTCAGCGGCATGGCCCGGGGCATCGATACCGCCAGCCATGTGGCCGCTCTCCAGGCCGCGGGCAGGACCATTGCGGTGATGGGCTGCGGCATCGACCAGGTCTATCCGCCGGAAAACGCCCATCTCAAAATGGAGATCGTCCGCTGCGGCGGGGCGGTTGTCACCGAGTTCCCGCCGGGCTCCCAGCCCCTGCCCCGGCATTTCCCCATCCGCAACCGCGTCATCTCCGGCCTCAGCAACGGGATTGTGGTGGTGGAGGGCGGGCGGCGCAGCGGCTCCCTGATCACCGCCAACCATGCCTTCGCCCAGAATCGGGACGTCTTCGCGGTGCCGGGCAGCATCTTTTCTGACGCCTGCGCCGGCTCCAACTTCCTGCTCCGCCAGCACGCCAAGGCGGTGGACAGCGTGGAGAGCATCCTGGAGGAGTACCAGCACCTGATCCAGTGGGAGCCTGTGGAGGCGCCGGAGAAAAATAATTTGCAGGCCCCCTCTTTTTCGTTTGAAGAATCCGGGAAAAACGGTTATAATGTTGGACAGCAGCCCCAAGGGGCGGCGGAGGCTCCCCAAAAGGAGGAGCCTGTGGCTGTCCAGCAGCCCCTTCCCGCCTATCTCAGCGGCAACCAGCAGCAGATACACAGCCTTCTTTCCGACGGGCAGCTGCGCACCACCGATGCCATCGCCTCAGAAAGCGGCCTGTCCATCCCGGCGGTGCTGTCGGCCCTCACACAGATGGAGCTGCTGGGGCTGGTGGAGATCCGGCCCGGCAGGCGGTTTACCGTTGCCGGGGCGAAATAGAGGCAGAGGGCGGCAGGCAGTCACATAAATTAGGTATGGGTAAGTGAAGCAAAAATAGGAGGAGCAACCCGGGGGCGGCTGTACGCGCTTTGGGCTCCAGTCATGGCACAGAGGGGCCGGATAGCCTGCGGAATGCTGCTGCCGGCGTTTCTATCTATAACAGAGAATCAAAGGTGGTAAAGAGAAAATGTCAAAGCTGGTCATTGTGGAATCGCCTGCCAAGGCGACGACCATACAAAAGTACCTGGGGGATGGCTATGAGGTTATGGCCTCCATGGGACATATCCGGGACCTTCCCAAAAGCAAGCTGGGGGTGGATGTGGACCATGGCTTCACGCCGGCTTACGAGAACATTAAGGGGAAAGAGGACCTGATCAAAAAGCTGCGGTCCGCCGCCAAAAAGAGCGAGGAAATCCTGCTGGCCACCGACCCGGACCGGGAGGGGGAGGCCATCTCCTGGCACCTGGCCGAGCTTTTGGGGGTGGACATCCGCAAAAACAACCGCATCACCTTTACCGAGATTACCAAAAACGGGGTGAAGAACGGCATCGAGCACCCCCGCCAGATCGATATGCAGCTGGTGGACGCCCAGCAGGCCCGGCGGGTGCTGGACCGGATTGTGGGCTATAAGATCAGCCCCTTCCTGTGGCGCAAGGTCCGCAAGGGCCTTTCGGCGGGGCGGGTGCAGTCGGTAGCGGTGCGGATGGTGGTGGACCGGGAGGAGGAGATCCGGGCCTTCCAGCCGGAGGAGTACTGGTCCATCGACGCCATGGTGGGCAAGCGGGAGGGCAAGGCGGCGGAAAAGAAGCCCTTCCCGGCCAAGTTCTACGGCACAGACGGCAAAAAGGCCGCCATCAAAAGCGAGGAGCAGGCCAAGGCCATTCTGGAGGAGCTTCGCGCCGCCGACTTTGTGGTGACGAACATCAAAAAGGGCGTCCGCCGCAAGACACCGGCGCCTCCCTTTATCACCTCCACCCTCCAGCAGGACGCCTCCCGGCGGCTGGGCTTCCAGGCCAAGCGCACCATGAAGGTGGCCCAGGAGCTCTACGAGGGGGTGGAGATCGACGGCCTTGGGGCGGTGGGCCTCATCACCTATATGCGTACCGATTCGCTGCGCATTGCCGACGAAGCGTTGGACGGCGCGGCCAAGTACATCCGGCAGGCCTATGGGGATAACTACGCCCTGGCAAAGCCCCGGACCTTTAAGACCAAAAAGAACGCCCAGGACGCCCACGAGGCCATCCGCCCCACCATGATTGAATTGGAGCCGGGCAAGGTAAAGGCAAACCTGACCTCTGACCAGTACAAGCTCTATAAGCTCATTTGGGAGCGGTTTATCGCCAGCCAGATGGCCCTGGCCCTGCTGGATACCGTTTCGGTGGAGATTACCGCCGGCAGGCACTGCTTTAAGGCCTCCGGTTTCTCTGTAAAGTTTGATGGCTTTACAGTGCTTTATGTGGAATCCAGCGACAACGACGAGGAGAGCGGCACCCGCCTGCCCGCCCTGACCGAGGGGGAGGTGTTGGCGGTGGCGGAGATCGCCCCCAACCAGCACTTTACCCAGCCGCCCCCGCGGTACACCGAGGCCTCCCTCATCAAGGAGCTGGAGGAGAACGGCATCGGCCGCCCCAGCACCTACGCCCCCACCCTTACCACCATCCAGCAGCGGGGCTATGTGGAGCGGGAGCAGAAGGCCCTGAAGCCCACCGCCCTGGGGGAAGTGACCACCAAGCTGATGAAGGAGCAATTCCGGGACATTGTGGACCCGGACTTTACCGCCGGCATGGAGCAGAAGCTGGACGAGGTGGAGGGGGGCACCGTCAACTGGTCCGGGGTGATCTCATCCTTTTACCAGGGCTTTGACGCCACCCTGAAGGAGGCGGAAAAGAACATGGAGGGCACCCGTATGAAGGTGCCTGACGAGGAGACCGACGTGGTCTGCGAGCTCTGTGGCCGCAAGATGGTCATCAAGCACGGCCGCTTCGGCAAATTCCTGGCCTGCCCCGGGTTCCCCGAGTGCCGCAACACCAAAAAGCTGGTCCAGGAAACCCCCGGCCTCTGCCCGGTCTGCCGCAGCAAGGTGGTGGCCAAAAAGACCAAGACCGGGCGAACCTTCTATGGCTGCTCCGGCTACCCCAAGTGTACCTTTATGACCTGGGATACCCCCATTGAGGAAACCTGCCCCAGGTGCGGCTCCACACTCTTCCGCACCAACGGCAAAATCAAAAAGCTGCACTGCCTGAAGGAGGGCTGCGGCTTTGAAAAGGCCGCCCCCGCCAAAAAGGAAAGCGGCGATGAGTGACGTTACGGTGGTTGGGGCCGGCCTGGCGGGCTGCGAGGCGGCCTGGGCCCTGGCAAACGCCGGGCACCGGGTGGCCCTTTACGAGATGAAGCCGGCCCGGTACTCCCCGGCCCACCACAGCCCGGACTTTGCCGAGCTGGTCTGCTCCAACTCCTTTAAGGCCACCCGCCTCATCTCGGCGGCGGGGCTGCTAAAGGAGGAGATGCGGCTGCTAAATTCGGTGGTGCTGGCGGGGGCGGCGGAGGCCGCGGTCTCTGCCGGGGGCGCCCTGGCGGTGGACCGGGAGCGGTTTTCCGCCGCTGTCACCCGGCGGGTGCTGGCCCATCCCGGCATCCGGGCGGTGACAGGGGAGGAGATCACCGGCATCCCCCAGGGGCCGGCGGTGATCGCCACCGGCCCCCTGACCTCCAAGGCCCTCTCCGATGCCATCGGGGAGCTGTGCGGGGAAAGATACCTGAGCTTCTACGACGCCTCCGCCCCCATCGTCACCGCCGATTCCATCGACGGTGAGCGGACCTTCTTCGCCACCCGGTACGGCAGGGGGGAGGCGGACTACATCAACTGCCCCTTCTCCCAGCCGGAGTACGACGCCTTTTACGACGCCCTCGTCTCCGCCCGGGCGGTGGAGCTAAAGCCCTTTGAGCGGGAGTACTTTAAGGTATACGAGGGCTGTATGCCCATCGAGGTGATGGCAAAACGGGGGCGGGATACCCTCCGCTTTGGCCCCATGCGCCCGGTGGGCATCCGGGTTCCCTGGACAGGCCACCGCCCCTGGGCCAACATCCAGCTGCGGCGGGAAAACGGGGAGGGGAGCCTCTACAATATGGTGGGCTTTCAGACCAACCTGACCTTCCCGGAGCAGGAGCGGGTTTTCCGGATGATCCCGGGGCTGCAAAACGCCCAGTTCGCCCGGTTTGGGGTGATGCACCGCAACACCTTCCTGGATTCCCCCCGGCTGCTGGACCGCTGCTTCCGGCTGCGGGCGCGGCAGGACCTCTACTTTGCCGGGCAGATCACCGGGGTGGAGGGGTACATGGAATCCGCCGCCAGCGGCATTATGGCGGGGCGGAGCCTGGCCCGGCAGCTGGCCGGCCGGGAGCCCCGGCCCCTGCCGACGGAGACGATGCTGGGCTCCCTTTGCGGCTACATCAGCAACCCCGGGGTGGAGGACTTCCAGCCTATGGGCAGCAATATGGGTATCCTGCCGGCCCTGGCGGAGCGGGAGCGCAACAAGGAGCTGCGGTACACCAAGCTGGCGGAGCGCTCCCTTGCCGCGCTAAAGCGGTATTTGGAGGAGGAAGAGACGGCATGAGCTTCACTGTCAATACCTTTGAGGACAAGGAGCTGCCAGCCCGGCTCTTTGACCAGGTATTCCCCGGCTTTACGGAAGGAGGAAGAGGAATGAAGATCATCATCGACGCCTTTGGGGGGGATAACGCCCCGGAGGCGGTGCTGGAGGGCTGCGCCCTGGCCCGGTCCGCCCTGGCCCCCCAGTTCAAGCTGGAGCTGGTCCTCACCGGAGACGAGGAGAAGATCCGGGCCGCGGCCGCGGCGGGGAACATCGACCTTACCGGCATCGAAGTGGTCCACGCCCCCGCCGTTATCCCGGTTTGCGAGGAACCCACCCATATCCTGAAGAAATATAAAGACTGCTCCATGGCAAAGGGGCTCCAGCTGCTGGCGGCAGGGGAGGGGGACGCCTTTATCACCGCGGGCAGCACCGGGGCCATGGTGGTGGGCGCTACCTTTATCGTCAAGCGCATCAAGGGGGTAAAACGGCCCGCCATCGGTACCGTCATCCCCAACGCCAAGGGCCACTATATGCTGCTGGATTCCGGCGCCAACGAGGAATGCCGCCCGGAGATGCTCCGCCAGTTCGGGGTGATGGGCTCGGTTTACATGGAGCACATCATGAAGATCCCAAACCCCCGGGTGGGCCTTGTAAACATCGGCACCGAGGACAGCAAGGGCACCGGCCTACAGGTGGAGGCCAACCAGCTCCTGCGTCAGGCGGGGGTAAACTATGTAGGCAACGTGGAGGCCCGGGAGCTTCCCCTGGGGGGCTGCGACGTGGCGGTGGCCGACGGCTTTACCGGCAATGTGGTCCTTAAGCTCACCGAGGGGATGGCCAAGATGATCCTGGGGGGCATCAAGGAGATCTTTCTGTCCTCCCTGACCACCAAGCTGGCGGCCCTTTTGGTGGCAAAGCCGGTGCAGGCCTACAAAAAGAGGATGGACGCCTCCGAGATCGGCGGCGCCCTACTGCTGGGGGTGCGCCGTCCGGTGATCAAGGCCCACGGCAACTCCAACGGCAGGGCCTTTATGAACGCCATCCGCCAGGCGGCCCTCTGCTGCGAAAACCATGTGGTGGACCGGATTTCCGCCAGCCTTGGGGCCGCTGCGGAGGACGGGGAAGCGTAATTTTGAGAACCTGTATTCACAACCGTCTGACGCAGTCAGGCCAGGCCTTTTTTCGTCCTGGCCGCATCATCCGGCTGTGAATACAGGTTCTGCGAGAGGGCCGGCGGCAGTCCGCCGATTTTTGCAGGGGCAAACACCCCGGAGGGAAGTACGGCAATGACTTTGGAACAACGCATCGGCTATCAGTTCAAAAACGGTAAATACCTGCGCAGGGCCCTGACCCATTCCTCCTACTCCAACGAATCCCGGGAAAAGCCGGAGTGCAATGAGCGGCTGGAGTTTTTGGGGGACGCGGTGCTCTCCCTGGTGGTATCCAACTACATCTACCACCGCTTCCACCTGAACGAGGGGGACCTGACCAAGATCCGGGCCTCCATCGTCTGCGAAAAATCCCTCTTCCGCTTTGCCGGGGAGATCGGGCTGGGGGAGGAGCTGTACCTGGGCCGGGGGGAGGAGCAGATGGGGGGGCGGACCCGTCCCTCCATTGTGTCGGACGCCTTTGAGGCCCTGATTGCCGCCATCTTCCTGGACGGCGGGCTGGAGCCGGCCAGCAGGTTCATCCTCCGCTTTGTCCGGGAGGAGCTGGACACCGGGGAGCGCAGCGCCTTTGTGGACTACAAAACCATGCTCCAGGAGATTGTCCAGAAGAACCCGGAGGAAAAGGTCTCCTATGTGTTGGTGGATGAGAACGGCCCCGACCACGACAAGCACTTTGTGGTGGAGGTGCGCCTGAACAGCAACGTCATTGGCAGGGGGGAGTTCCGCAGCAAAAAGGGCGCGGAGCAGCTGGCCGCCAAGGAGGCGCTGGAGCTGATGGGGGAATGACCGGAACGGCATCCCCGCGCCACGCCAGCATCCCCATCTTTGTCCCCCACCTGGGCTGTCCCCGGCAGTGCAGCTTCTGCGACCAGCGGGCCATCTCCGGGGCGGCGCGGATGCCCTCCCCGGTGGAGGCGGCGGAGCGCTGCCGGGAGGGGTTCGCCAGCCTCCCGGCCCGGTACCCGGTGGCGGAGATCGCCTTCTTTGGGGGGAGCTTTACCGCCATCCCCCGGGGGGAGATGACCGCGCTGCTGGAGGCGGTGCAGCCCTTCCGCCGGGAGCCGGCGTTTGGGGGGATCCGAATCTCCACCCGGCCCGACGCCATCGACCGGGAGGTGCTGGCCCTTTTGCGGGGGTATGGGGTGCGGGCTATTGAGCTTGGGGCGCAATCCCTGTATAATAGTGTATTGGAGGCCAACGGCCGGGGGCATACGGCGGAGCAGGTGGCAGAGGCGGCAAAGCTGATCCGGGAGGAGGGATTTTCCCTGGGGCTGCAGATGATGACCGGCCTGTACCAAAGCACGCCGGAGCTGGACTGGGGCACCGGCCTTGGCTTGGCGGCGATGGAGCCGGACACCCTGCGCATCTACCCGACGGTGGTGCTGCCGGGCACCGGCCTTGCCGCGTTGATGGCGGCGGGGGCGTACCGGCCCCCCGGCCTGGAGGAGACGGTGGCGCTCTGCGCCCGGCTGCTAAGGCTGTTTGAGGAGCGGGGCATCCGGGTGATCCGCCTGGGCCTCCACGCCCAGGAGGGGCTGGCGGAGCGGGCGCTGGGAGGGTGCTTCCACCCCGCCCTGGGGGAGCTTTGCCGCAGCCGCCTGCTGCTGCTGCGGATGACCGAGGCACTGCAACAGCAGACGGCGGAGACCGCGCCGGTGGTGCTGGTAAAGCCCCGGCTCCTTTCCCAGGCGGTGGGGCAGCGGCAGCAGAACCTGCTGGCCCTGCGCCGGGAGTGGCCGGGCCTTTCCATCCGCCCGGCGGAGGAGATAGAGGAGGACTTTTTGATCTTGTACCAAAGGAAAGAGGAAAACCGGGAGCAGGAGGTGCGGTATGCGGCTGAGGGGGATTGAACTACAGGGCTTCAAGTCCTTTGCCGACCGCACCAAGCTTACCTTTGACGACGGCATCACCGCGGTGGTGGGGCCCAACGGCAGCGGCAAAAGCAACATCAGCGACGCCATCAAGTGGGTGTTCGGGGAGCAGTCCAGCAAGTCCCTCCGGGGGACCAAGATGGAGGACGTCATCTTTGGCGGCACCAAAAACCGCAGCCCCCAGGGCTACGCCTGGGTCTCCCTTTTTATCGATAACAGCGACCGCAGCATCGCGGTTGCCAGCGACGAGGTGATTATCACCCGCAAGCTCTACCGCAGCGGGGAGAGCGAGTACCGCCTCAACAACAGCCCGGTGCGGCTGCGGGATATCCACGAGATCTTTATGGATACCGGCCTTGGCCGGGACGGGTACTCCATCATCGAGCAGGGGAAGATCGGGGACATTGTGGGGGCCAAGAGCACCCAGCGGCGGGAGATCTTTGAGGAGGCCGCCGGCATCTCCAAATACCGCTACCGCAAGGGGGAGGCGGAGCGCCGCCTTGCCCAGGCGGAGGAGAACCTGGTCCGTCTCCGGGATATTATGGGGGAGCTGGAGGGCCGGGTGGCCCCCCTGAAGCTCCAGTCCGAAAAGGCCCAGCAGTTTTTGGTCTTTGCCGAGGAAAAAAAGACGCTGGAGCTCTCCCTTTGGCTGGAGCGGCTGGAAAAGCTCCGCCAGGACCTCCGGGCCCAGGAGGACAAGATCCTGGTCTGCAAAAACGACCGGGGCAGCGTCCAGGCCCGGCTGGATGAGCTGGAGGAGGGGATCGACGCCCTCCGCCGGCAGATGCAGGACTGCGCCGTCTACATCGACAGCAGGCGGCAGGAGATCAAGGAGGTGGAGGAATCGGTTTCCTCCGCCCGGGTGGAGGTCGCCGTCAAGGAAACCGACATGGTACATAACCGTGCCAGCATCCAGTCGCTGGAAAAGCGGCTGGCCGACGGCGCCAGCGACCGGGAGACGCTGGACCGGCGGATCCAGGAGAGCCAGCTCCTGGTCCGGGACCGCCAGACAGAGATGGACACCGCCCGCCGGGAGATTGAAGCGCTCCAGCAGCAGCTTGCCCAGGGCAGGGGGGAGCAGGACCGCCTTGCCGCCGCCCTGTCGTCGATGCAGATGCAGCGGGAGGCGCTGCAAAGGGACATCGCCAGCGCCCGGGCCTCCAGCGAGACCTCCTCCACCCTGGTGGAGGAGACGGTGGCCCGGCTGGAGGCCCTGCGAGAGCAGGCCAAGGAGAAGGACCAGCGGCTGCTGAGCCTGCGGCAGGAGGAAGCAACCTGCCGGGCCTTTGTGGGGGAGCTCACCGAGCGGCTGGAGGAGCTGGCCAACACCAAAAACGGCTACCTCTATAAGCAAAAGGGCCGGGAGGAAACGCTGGCCCGGCTGGAGGAGCAGCAGCGGGGGCTGGAGCGGTCCATCGGGGAGCGGCTCCAGCGGGCCCAGCTCCTCAGCGATATGGAAAGGAACCTGGAGGGCTTCCAGAACAGCGTCAAAACGGTGATGAAGCACGCCGCAAGGGGCTCTCTCCAGGGGGTCATCGGCCCGGTCTCCGAGCTGGTGCGGGTGGAAAAGGAGTACGCCACCGCCATCGAGATCGCCCTGGGGGCCGCCATGCAGAACATCGTGGTGGAAAACGAGGGGGTGGCCAAGCGGGCCATCCGCATCCTCAGCGACGCCAAGGCGGGACGGTGTACCTTCCTCCCCCTGACCACGGTGCAGGGGCGGCTGCTCAGCGAGCAGGGGCTGGAGGACTGCTCCGGCTACCGGGGGGTTGCCTCGGAGCTGGTGGGGTACGACAGCCGGTACGCCGGCATCATCCGCAGCGTTTTGGGCCGCACCGTCATTGCCGAGGACCTGGACGCCGCCGTTGCCATCGCCAAGCGGTACAGCCACCGCTTCCGGATCGTCACCCTGGACGGGCAGGTGGTCAACGCCGGCGGCTCCATGACCGGCGGCTATGTGGGCAAAAACGCCAGCATCCTCAGCCGCAAAAACGAGATTGAACGGCTCCAGCGGGAGGCCCGGGAGCTCACCGGCAGCTCCAAGGAGCTGGAGGGCCAGCTGGCGGCGTTGCGCCAGGAGACCGCCTCCATCAAGGCCCTGATGGACGGGGTGGAGGGGGAGGCCCGCACCGCCGGGGAGGATCTGGCGGCGGCCAACGCCGAGCTGCGCCGCCTGACCATCAGCGTCCGGGAGGCGGAGGAGCTGGGGGAGCAGTCGCTGCGGGAATTCGACGCCCTCACCGCCCGGGTGGAGGAGCTGAAGAACCAGGGCCTCTCCTCGGCGGAGCTGGTGGAGCGCCTTGCCGGGAGCCTCACCCAGTTGGACCGGGAGCTTGGAGAGAAGACGGAGAGCCAGTCCGGCATGGCGGAAAAAACAGCCGCCCTTGCCGAGGCGCTCTCCCAACGGCAGATCGCCTTTGCCGCCCAGCAAAAGGACCTGGAGGCGGCGGAGCTGGCCCTGCAAAACCTGCTGGAGGCCCAGGAGGGAAGCCTGGCCCGGCTGGAGGAGCACCGGCAGGAGATCCAGGCGCTGACCGACGCCAACGCCGCCCTTGCCGCCCAGATCGAGGAGATCTCCGCCGCCGCCGCCGGGAGCCGGGAGCGGATCGAAGAGCTGAACCGGCAGATTGCCGAAAAGGGCCGGGAGCGGGACGACTGCGACGCCAAAACCACCCGGCTGCGCCAGGAGGAAAAGGAGCTGGGGAGCAGGCGGGAGGCCCTCTCCGGGGAGCTGGCCCGGCTGGAGGAGCGCTACACCGCCATGTCCGGGGAGAGCGACGGCATCGTTGCCAAGATGTGGGACGAGTACGAGATCACCAAAAGCGACGCCGCGGCGCTGGCCATCCCCATCGCCGACCTGCCCGCGGCCCAGCGCCGCCTGACGGAGCTGAAAAACCGGATCCGCGCCCTGGGCACCGTCAACCTTGCCGCCATCGAGGAGTACAAGGAGGTGGCGGAGCGGTATCACTTCTACAAAACCCAGATTGGGGATGTGGAGCGCTCCCGGGAGGAGCTGGACAAGCTCATCGGGGAGCTTTCCGCCGAGATGAGCCGCATTTTCCTGGAAAAATTCGCCGCCATCAACGACCACTTCGGGGTAATCTTCACCGAGCTGTTCGGCGGGGGCCGGGGGGAGCTGAAGCTCACCGACCCGTCCCTCCCATTGGAGACCGGCATCGATATCTTTGTCCAGCCCTCCGGCAAGCTGGTGGGAATCTCCCTCCTTTCCGGCGGGGAAAAGGCCCTGGTGGCCATCTGCATCTACTTTGCCATCCTCAAGGTGAACCCCGCCCCCTTTGTGCTGCTGGACGAGATCGAGGCGGCGCTGGACGACGTCAACGTCAACCGCTTTGCCGCCTACCTGCGGCGGATGACCCACCGGAGCCAGTTTATCGCCATCACCCACCGCCGGGGCACCATGGAGGAGGCAGACGTCCTCTATGGCGTCACCATGGAGGAGGAGGGTGTCAGCAAGCTCCTCAAGCTGAACATCGGGGAGCTGGAAAGCAAGCTGAACCTGAAAACAACCTGATGATAGAAAGGAAGGACGCCCATGGGATTCCTGGATTTTCTGACCAGGGGACTGAAAAAAACACGGAGCAACCTGGTGGTGCAGGTGGACGGCATCTCCGGCAAGCTCACCCCGGAGACGCTGGAGGAGCTGGAGGAGATCCTCATCCTGGCCGATGTGGGGGTGCGCACCGCCGGGCGGATCTGCTCCGACCTGGCCGCCCGGGTGGGCCGCCGGTCCCTGGGCCCCGGGGAGCTGCGCCGGGAGCTGCGGGAAGTGATTGTGGAGCTCCTTTCCCCCGATGTGGGGCTGGAGCTGGACCACAGGCCCGCCGTCATCCTGGTGGTGGGGGTTAACGGGGTGGGCAAGACAACCACCATCGGCAAGCTGGCAAACTACCTGATGCAGGAGGGCAAAACGGTGCTGCTGGGCGCCGCCGATACCTTCCGTGCCGCTGCCGCCGAGCAGCTGACGGTGTGGGCCCGGCGCAGCGGGGCGCAGATCATCTGCCACCAGGAGGGGGCGGACCCCGCCGCCGTGGTCTTTGACAGCATCACCGCCGGCAAGGCCCGGGGGGCTGATGTCATCATCTGCGATACCGCCGGCCGGCTCCACAACAAAAAGAACCTCATGGACGAGCTGGCCAAAATCGACCGTGTCATCACCCGGGAGGCCCCGGAGAGCAGCCGGGAGGTGCTGCTGGTGCTGGACGCCACCACCGGCCAGAACGGCCTCAACCAGGCCCGGGAGTTTGCCGCCGCCTGCGGCGTTACCGGCGTGGTGCTCACCAAGCTGGACGGCACCGCCAAGGGCGGTGTGGTGGTGGGCATCCGGGACCAGCTGGGCCTGCCCATCAAGTTTGTGGGGGTAGGGGAGCAGATGGACGACCTGCGGCCCTTTTCGGCGTGGGATTACGCCACCGCCCTGCTCTTTGACGAGGGAGAGGAGGGGGCGGAATGAAGGTCATCGCCGCAACACGCAACCGGCACAAGCTTACCGAGTTTTCCCGCATCCTCTCCCCCATGGGCTATGAGGTGGTGAGCCAGGAGGAGGTCTGCCCCGGCATCGAGGTGGAGGAGGACGGCGCCACCTTCCTGGAAAACGCCCGGAAGAAGGCGGTGGAGATCTTCCGCCGCACCGGGATGCCCACCATCGCCGACGATTCCGGCCTCTGTGTGGACGCCCTAAACGGCGCGCCGGGGGTCCACTCCGCCCGGTACGCCGACGACGAGGGGGACGGCCACGACGACAAGGCCAACAACCGCAAGCTCCTCCGGGAGCTGGCCGGCGTCTCCATGGAAAAGCGCACCGCCCGGTTCGTTTCCGCCATCTCCTTCGCCATCGGGGAGGGGGAGCTGGTGGAGTGCGAGGGCTTCTGCCAGGGGCAGATCGCCTTCGAGGCCCTGGGGGACAACGGCTTTGGCTACGACCCGCTGTTTTTGGTGGAGGGGGGGAGCTTTGCCTCCATCCCCGGGGAGGAGAAGGACCGCATCAGCCACCGGGGCAACGCCCTCCGGAAGCTCCAAGCCCTGCTGGAGGCCCGGCGGGACGGGGCGGCAGGAAGATAAGCATCCGTGCTCCACAACCGTCTGACGCAGTCAGGTCAAGAAATTTTCCGCCATGCCCATATTATCCGGCCATGGATACAGCTTCTCGATTTTGACAGCGCAAAATAAAGGGGGGAGATCATATGGATATGGGAGGGTTTCGGTGGACGCGAGAAGCGAAGCATTACCATATTGACAGTGCGAGGGTAGAGATCGTCACTGCTCCGCACACCGACCTGTGGCAGAGGACCTATTACCATTTTCAAAATGATAACGCGCCGGTGCTCCAGATGGAAACGGAGGAAAGGTTCTTCAGTTTTATTGTGAAAACGGATTTTTCGGAAAGCCAACACAGATTTGACCAGTGCGGCATCGTTATGTATCTGGACAGCGAAAACTGGCTGAAAGGCTCCGTGGAATATGAGAACGAGGATTTCCAGCACTTAGGCAGCGTTGTTACCAATAACGGGTATTCTGACTGGGCAACTACCGCTATCTCTGCTGCCATCAAATCCATGTGGTATCGGTTCAGCCGTCGTGGAGACGATTATTGTATCGAATGCTCGGAGGATGGCATCCATTTTAGCCAAATGCGCATTTGCCATATGGATAGGGGGAACGGCACAGTCCGGTTTGGCATCTATGCCTGCTCGCCGGAGGATTCCTCGTTTAAGGCTGTTTTTACAAACATGGCATTTACGGAATGTCAGTGGAAAGCCCATGACGGGCAACAGCCGGATCAGGGACACCCATCATCCGGCCACGAAGAAAGCTTTTAAGCGCCTGTATTTGTAGCTGCGGAATGCCGGACAGGCAGGGAAAGGACCGGCCAGACAGCGTTCTGCGGCTGTAAATCCGGCTTCAAAACAGATGCCGCCCTTGTGCGGCGGAAGGAGAGTAGATTTTGCTGACTTCCAAACAACGCGCCAAGCTGAAGAGCATTGCCGCCACCACCGAAACCATCCTCCAGGTGGGGAAGGGAGGGGTGGGGGACCAGCTGGTTAAGCAGGTGGACAACGCCCTCACCGCCCGGGAGCTGGTGAAGCTCCACGCCCTGGAGACCGCCCCGGAGGAGCCGGGGACCCTTGCCCAGGCCCTGGCCGACGCCACCCGCAGCGAGGTGGTGCAGGTCATCGGCCGCCGGATGGTGCTTTACCGGAGAAATGCCAAAAAGCCGGTGATTGTGTTCGACTGAGTTTGCGACAGCGGGGGTGGGTAGGATATGTCACGGACGGTGCTTTACGGGGGAACCTTCAACCCCATCCACAGGGGGCATCTGAACATCTGTCTGCGGGCCCGGGAGGCGGTGGAGGCCGACGAGGTGCTGCTGATGCCGGCGGCCCAGCCGCCCCACAAGTTTGCCGGGTGGCTGGCCCCGGACCAGGACAGGCTGGCCCTCTGCCGGCTGGCGGTCCAAGGCCAGGACTTCCTGCGGGTGAGCGACTACGAGATCCGCCGGGGGGGACGCAGCTACACGGTGGATACCCTCCGGTACCTGCTGGCGGAGCGGCCGGGGGAGGAGCTTTGGCTCCTCATCGGCACCGATATGTTCCTCACCTTTACCCAGTGGCGGGAGTGGGAGGAGATCGGCCGGATGGCCACCCTGTTGGTGGCCTCCCGGGAGGAGGGGGACCGGGAGGCGCTGGTGGGGCAGCAGCTGCTGTTGGCGGGGCACGGGGTGCGGTCGCAGCTGCTGCAAAACCCGCCGCTGCCCATGTCCAGCACCCAGATCCGCCGGGAGCTGGGGGAAACCGGCGGCTCGGAGCAGCTGGCCCCCCAGGTGCTGGACTATATCCGGCAGCGGGGGCTTTACCTCCACCCCCCGGAGGATGTGGAATACCTCCGGGAGTACATCCGCCCCCTGATGACCGAGTACCGCTACCGCCACTCCCTGGGGGTGGAGCGCCAGGCGGTGCGGATGGCCCGGTGGTACGGAGCCGACGTCCACAAGGCGGCGGTGGCCGGCATCCTCCACGATATCTGCAAGGATATGCCCAAGGGGGCTTTGTTGCAAAATGTCCTGGAATCTGATATAATAAATGGCATCGACTTCCGGACCTCTCCCCAGCTGCTCCACAGCTACGCCGGGGCCCTCTACCTCCAGTCCCACATGGATATCCACGACCCGGAGATCATCGGCGCGGTGCGGTACCACACCACCGGCCGGGCGGGGATGAACCTGCTGGAGACCATCATCTACCTGGCGGACCTGACCTCGGAGGACCGGGAGTACGGCGACGTGGAGGAGATGCGGCGGCTCTGCCGGGAGGACCTCCGGGGGGCCATGGTCCACGCCCTCACCTACATCGTGGGGGAGCTGACAGCAAAGAACCGAACCATCTGCCCCGATACCATCGCGGCCTGCGGGGAATACGGGGTAACGATACCAAAACCATGAACGGAGGGCTTTTATGGATTCCAAAGCGTTAGCGGAAAAGATCATCCGGATCCTGGACAGCAAAAAGGGCATCGACATCGCGGGGATCGATATCCACGACCTTACCACCATTGGGGACTACTTTGTGCTGGCCACCGGCACCAGCAGCCCCCACGTCAAGGCGCTGGCGGAGGAGGTGGAGGACACCCTGGCCAAGGAGGGGCTGGAGCCCCGCCGGGTGGAGGGGGCGCAGTCCGCCACCTGGATCCTGATAGACTACCAGGACGTGATCCTCCACATCTTTACCAAAGAAACCCGGGAGTTTTACAGCATGGAGCGGCTGTGGGCCGACGCCCCCCGGATGGACCTTGCCGGCCTTGTCACCGAGGAATAAGCCTTGTCAAAAGGGAAGGGGACAGGCTGTCCCAAACCATATTTTTAAGAGGGTGTGACTTTTGAAGTACGATTTTACCGCCATTGAGAGAAAATGGCAGCAGAGGTGGGACGAGGACAAGAGCTTTGCCGCCAGCAGCGACTACACAAAGCCCAAGTTTTTTGCCCTGGTGGAGTTCCCGTACCCCTCCGGCCAGGGGCTCCATGTGGGCCATCCCCGGTCCTACACCGCCCTGGACATTGTTGCCCGCAAGCGCAGGCTACAGGGCTACAACGTCCTGTACCCCATGGGCTGGGACGCCTTCGGCCTCCCAGCCGAAAATTACGCCATCAAAAACCACGTCCACCCCGCCGAGTTCACCCGCAAGAACGTGGCCCACTTTAAGGCCCAGCTAAAGGCCCTGGGGCTCTCCTTTGACTGGGACCGGGAGATCAACACCACCGACCCGGATTACTACAAATGGACCCAGTGGATCTTCCTGCAGCTCTTTAAGAAGGGGCTGGCCTACAAAAAGGAGATGTCGGTGAATTGGTGCACCTCCTGCAAGTGCGTTTTGGCCAACGAGGAGGTGGTGGAGGGCGTCTGCGAGCGCTGCCACAGCCCGGTGGTCCGCCGGGACAAGAGCCAGTGGATGCTGAAGATCACCGAGTACGCCCAGCGCCTCATCGACGACCTGGACGGCCTGGACTACATCGAGCGGGTAAAGATCCAGCAGAAAAACTGGATCGGCCGCTCCACCGGGGCGGAGGTCACATTCCAGGCCACCACCGGGGACAGCATCATCGTTTACACCACCCGGGCGGATACCCTCTTTGGGGCCACCTATATGGTCCTTTCCCCGGAGCACGAGCTGGTCAAGAAGTGGATGCCCATCCTGAAAAACCGGGAGGAGGTGGAGGCCTACCAGAGGACCGCCGCCGCCAAAAGCGACCTGGAGCGCACCGAGCTCAACAAGGACAAGACCGGCGTCTGCCTGGACGGGGTGCGGGGCATCAACCCGGTAAACGGGACGGAGATCCCCATCTTTATCTCCGACTATGTTCTGGCCACCTACGGCACCGGCGCCATTATGGCGGTGCCCGCCCACGACGAGCGGGACTGGGAGTTTGCCAAAAAATTCGGCCTTCCCATCATCGAGGTGGTGAAGGGGGGCAATGTACAGGAGGCGGCCTTTACAGACTGCGCCACCGGTATTATGGTCAACTCCGGGATGCTGGACGGCCTTACGGTGGAGGAGGCCAAGGAGAAGATCATCGCCTGGCTTGCCGAAAACGGCAAGGGCCAGCCCAAGGTGAATTACAAGCTGCGGGACTGGGTTTTTTCCCGCCAGCGGTACTGGGGGGAGCCCATCCCCATGGTGTGGTGCGACAAGTGCGGCTGGCAGCCCCTGCCGGAGGACCAGCTGCCCCTGCTGCTGCCTGACGTGGAAAGCTACGAGCCCACCGACGACGGCGAAAGCCCCCTGAGCAAGATGACCGACTGGGTGAACACCACCTGCCCCCACTGCGGCGGCCCCGCCAAGCGGGAGACCGACACCATGCCCCAGTGGGCGGGTTCCTCCTGGTACTTTATGCGGTACTGCGACCCCCACAACGACAAGGCCCTGGCCTCCAAGGAGGCGCTGGATTACTGGATGCCGGTGGACTGGTACAACGGCGGCATGGAGCACACCACCCTGCACCTGCTGTACAGCCGCTTCTGGCACAAGTTCCTTTATGACATCGGCGTGGTAAGCAGCCCGGAGCCCTACGCCAAGCGCACCAGCCACGGCATGATCCTGGGGGAGAACGGCGAGAAGATGAGCAAATCCCGGGGCAACGTGGTAAACCCCGACGACATCATCCGGGACTACGGCGCCGACACCATGCGCCTCTACGAGATGTTCATCGGCGACTTTGAGAAGACCGCCCCCTGGAGCTCCCAGTCCATCAAGGGCTGCAAGCGCTTTTTGGAGCGGGTTTGGGGCCTGATGGAGATCATGACCCCGGAGGAGGGGTACTCCCCGGAGCTGGAGGCCTCCTTCCACAAGCTCATTAAAAAGGTGGGGGAGGACGTGGAAAGCCTCAAGGCCAACACCGCCATCGCCGCCATGATGACCGTCCTGAACCAGATCTGCGACAAGGGCAGCGTCACCAAGGGGGAGCTGCGCACCTTTATCACCCTGCTGAACCCCTTTGCCCCCCACATCACCGAGGAGATGAACGAGCTGATGGGAGAGCCCGCCATGCTGGCCCATGCCGCCTGGCCGGTGTACGACCCGGCCAAGTGCGTGGACCAGACGGTGGAGATGGTGGTGCAGATCTGCGGCAAGATCAAGGCCCGCATCCTGGTTCCGGCGGAGGCCGGGCAGGAGGAGGTCACTGCCGCCGCCAAGGCGGAAAAGGCGGTGCAGGCTGCCCTGGAGGGCAAGACGGTGGTCAAGGAAATCTTTGTAAAGGGCAAGCTGCTGAACATTGTGGCGAAGTAACTGTCCGTCCAACAGAGGGAAAATAGCGAGGATGGATAAAATTTTACCGGCAGATTCCGTAAAATTTTGTTTTTTCGGCAGATATTCCCTCCAAGGTACTTGACATTGTAAAATGTCCTGTTGTATAATTTGTAGTGTTATCCTTACCCCTTTGGGTGGGATATACTCCAGCCGCATGGCGTGGGGAGGGAATAAGGTAATGGCAGAAATCAGGATTAAAGATAATGAGTCTCTGGAAAGCGCTCTCAGACGCTTCAAAAGGAGCTGCGCCAAGTCTGGCGTGCTGGCTGAGGTGCGCAAAAGAGAGCATTACGAGAAGCCTTCTGTAAAGCGCAAAAAGAAATCCGAGGCTGCTCGTAAGCGCAAATATAAGTAATTTGCGGGCAAACGGGAAGAGCGGGCATCCAAGGTGGTGCCCGCTCTTTTTCACAGGAGAGGAGGGCGGAGCAGTGCCCCTGTTTTTTCCGGACTACAGCTACCGGCGCGTCTACGAGATCCCCGCTGCCTTCTTTGTGCGGCAGGGCATCCGGGCGGCGCTGCTGGACGTGGATAACACCCTGACCACCCACGACAACCCCGTCCCCCACGAGCGGGTGCTGGACTGGCTGGACTGCCAGCGGCAGGCGGGGGTGCGGCTGCTGCTCCTCTCCAACAACACGCCGGAGCGGGTGGCACCCTTTGCCCGGGCGCTGGGGCTGGAGTACGTGGCCAACGCCAAAAAGCCGCTGCCCTTCCCCCTCTGGAGGGCGCTGCGGGGGATGGGCATCGCCCCACGGGAGGCGGCGGTCATCGGGGACCAGATCTTTACCGACGTCCTCTGCGGGCGGTTTGCCCGGTGCGTCCCGGTGCTGGTGCAGCCCATGGAGGAGGAGGACTGGGGCTTTTTGGCGGTAAAGCGCCGGTGGGAAAGGCTGCTGCTGAAGGATTACAGCCTCCACCCCTGGGCCGACCCGGGGGAGAAATAGGAGAAAAGAATGGATAAAATTTGGTTTGGCCCGGCGGGAACGGCAGAAAGCTTTGCCACCATGGGCTACAAGAAAACCACGCAGATACCGGAGTATCTGGAAAAAATGGGCCTCAACGCCTTTGAGTACCAGTGCGGCCGGGGGGTGCGGGTGAATGAAAACACCGCCGCCAGCCTCAAAAAGAGCTTTGAGGAAAAGGGGCTGCGGATGTCCCTGCACGCCCCCTACTACATCTCCCTTTCCAGCCTGGAGGAGGAGAAGCGCCAGGGGAGCGTCCGGTACATCCGGGATTCGGCGGCGGCGGCGCGGCTGCTGGGGGCGGACCGGGTGATTATCCACACCGGCTCCTGCGCCAAGCTGAGCCGCCTTGACGCCCTGGAGCTTGCCAAGGGCACCATGCGGGCGGCGCTGGACACGTTGGACCGGGAGGGGCTTTCGGAGGGGATCACCCTTTGCCCCGAGACCATGGGCAAGCTGAACCAGCTGGGGACGCTGGAGGAGGTGCTGGAGCTCTGCGGCATCGATGAACGCCTCATCCCCTGCATCGACTGGGGCCACCTCAACGCCCGCACCCTGGGCAGGATGACCACCCCGGCGGAGTTTGCCGAGGCCTTCCGCCTGATGGACCAAAAGCTGGGCCGGGACCGGATGCGGGTGTTCCACTCCCACTTTTCCCGCATCGAATACACCGAGAACGGCGGGGAAAAGCGGCACCTCACCTTTGCAGACCAGCAGTACGGCCCCTGGTTTGAACCGCTGGCCGAAGAGATCCTCAAGTACGGCTGTACCCCGGTGATCATCTGCGAATCCGCCGGGACACAAAGTGAAGACGCCGCCGCCATGCGGGACATCTACCGCGCGGCGGCGGAAGAAAAGGAGTAGACATAACATGAGCTGCAACCGTCTGAACGCCCTGATTTCCATGCTGCCGGAGGAGGTGGACGGCGCCATCATCACCTCCACGGTAAACCGCCACTACCTCACCGGCCTGCGCTCCAGCGCCGGGGTGGTGCTGGTGACGCGGCAGCAGTGCTACGCCCTGCTGGACTTCCGGTATATCGAGGTGGCCCGCAGGACCATCCAGAACTGTGAGGTCATCCTCCAGGAAAAGTTGGATGAACAGCTGCCGGAGCTGGTGAAGAAGCACGGCCTCCGCCGCCTGGCCCTGGAGACCACCTACCAGACCATCGGGGAGATGAACCGCTACCAGAAGCTGCTGCCGGAGGTGGAGCTGCTTACCGATGACCGGATGGACAAGGCCATCCTCCGGCTGCGCAGCATCAAGGACCAGGAGGAGCTGGGCCACATCCGGGACGCCCAGGCCATCACCGACAAGGCCTTTGGCGAGATGCTGGGCGTCATCAAGGCCGGCATGACCGAGCGCCAGGTGGCGGCGGAGCTGGAGTACCGGATGAAGAAAAACGGGGCGGACGACCTGGCCTTTCACACCATCTGCGTGGCCGGGCCCAACTCCAGCCTGCCCCACGGGGTGCCGGGGGACCGGCCCATCCAGGAGGGGGACTTCCTCACCATGGACTTCGGCGCCGCCTCGGCGGGGTACTGCTCCGACATGACCCGCACCGTGGCCATCGGCCGCGTCACCGAGGAGATGGAGCAGGTGTACCAGCTGGTGCTAAAGGCGCAGCTGGCCTCCATCGCCAAAATCGCCCCCGGCGTCCCTTGCTTCGATGTGGACGCCGCCTCCCGGGACCTCATCTATGGGGCGGGGTATGAGGGCTGCTTCGGCCACGGCACCGGCCACTCCCTGGGGCTGGAGATCCACGAGGAGCCCCGGTTTTCCACCACTGCCAAAAAGGACGTGGTGTGCCAGCCCGGCATCGTTATGTCGGTGGAGCCGGGCGTCTACCTCCCCGGACGGTTTGGCTGCCGCAT
This sequence comes from Angelakisella sp., assembly GCA_022795575.1. Taxonomy (GTDB): domain Bacteria; phylum Bacillota; class Clostridia; order Oscillospirales; family Ruminococcaceae; genus Angelakisella. The sequence continues at coordinate 23,523 of JAAWGY010000005.1, forward strand.
CGAGGACATCGTTCTTGTCACCGAGGACGGCTGTGAGGTGCTGACCCACAGCCCCAAGGAGCTGATCGTTCTGTAGCCGCGTTCATCGGAAGGGTGTCCCCTTGCCCTCTTTGGGGCGGGGGCGCTCTTCTGTTCTTTTACGGAAGGGAGTGTTTTTATGAAGTCTGTCATCATCTACGCCTCCCCCCACCACGGCAACACCCAAAGGGTGGTGGAGCGGATGGCCAAGAGGATTGGCGCCCGCACCGTGGATATCCTGAAGGAGGGGCCTCCGGATATCTCGGGGTACAAGCTCATCGGGTTGGCCTCCGGGGCCTACTTCGGCACCCTCCACGAGGCCATCGCCGCCTTTGCCGGGGAGGCGGCCTTTACCCCCGACCACAGGGTTTTTCTGGCGGCTACCTGCGGGGCGGGCTACAAGGATCACACCTACCGGGTTCGCAAGCTCCTGGAGGAACGGGGTGTCGCCTGCCTGGGCCGGTACCAGTGCCGGGGGTACGACACCTACGGCATCTTCGGCAAAATCGGCGGCATCGCCAAGGGCCACCCCAACGAGCACGACCTGCAAATGGCGGAGCAGTTTGTCCAGCGGATGGCGAAGGAGGCAAAATAAAAAGGGGGGGTTCCCATTGCCGGTGCAACGGATGAAAGCGATAGAGAAGGAGCTAAAAAGAATTCAGAACGCGGAAAACCGCATGAGAACCCGCGCCGAAAAGAGTACAACGCCGGCATGGAAAAGAGAAATTGAGCAGAAGGTACCCGAAAAGGTCTTGGACGGATTGCAGAAAGCATTTGCAAAGGCGTTTTCCCTGATTTTTGAAAAAGGCGCGGGAATCATCGAGAAAAGCTACCACAAGGAAACGCTGGAAAAGGAGTTCCTGATCCGGGATTACGCGATTGGGCTGACAGGCGGGAAGAAGGAGCTCCGCCAAGTCAGGACGGCTGCCGCGGCAAAGCGGACCGCGGCAGCGCTGGGAACAGCCGTTGAAGGGATCGGGCTTGGTGCACTGGGCATTGGGGTACCCGATATTGCCCTTTGGCTGGGCGTCCTCCTGCGGGGGATCTACGAGACGGCGTTGATGTACGGATATGACTATCGCTCGGCAGCAGAAAAGCGCTTTATCCTGAAGATTATGGAGGCATCCATGCAGAGGGGCGCGGCTTGGGTTTCCCTCAACCAGGAGGTGGATGCCTGCCTCTGCCGGGAAGAAGGTGAAAGCCCAACCGGGGAAGCGCTGAATGCACAGATTGAAAAAACCGCCCTGGCCTTTGCAACCGATATGCTGGTGATGAAATTTATCCAGGGCATTCCCATTGTGGGGATCGTTGGCGGGGCGGCAAATCCGGTATTTTATCAAAAGGTGATGGGGTATGCCCAGCTGAAATACCGGAAACGATATCTGCTGTCCAAAATGCAGCGCCAACCGCCGCCCCCTTCTCTTGGCTGAAACAACAGGGGGCTGCCCGGCGGGTGGCGGAAGCGGCAAAGTGGGGGGAAAGCGTGATGGGACATCAAATTCAGGCCGTCATCGGACAGGCGGAGGCTGTGGCGGCGCTGGCCGTGGACTGGCCCCGGGCGGAGGTGGTTCCGCTGCCCCAGGGGTTTGCCATGGTCTTTCTGACAGCCGGGCTGTGGGACGCTGTGGAGGAGGCCTTCCCGGGGCCGGCGGAGCCGGACGTTTCTTTTCTGCTCTGCTGGTCGGGGGCGGTGCGCCGGTGGCTGGAGGGCTATTCCTGCTGCCGGCCCCTGGCCTACATCGAAACCGATTATTTCGGCGGCTGCGGCACCCAGGCGGGGGTGCTGGTGGAGAAGGGCCGGGTGGCCGTCCCGCCGGTGGAGGGAGCGGGGACCATCGACCGGCTGCTGGCGGCGCTGGGGGTCCGCTGCCTGCCGGGCAAGGACGAGTTCGACAGTCTGGGGCTGGGGAGCTTCCGCCATATGCCGGATATGGAGTAGCCAAAAACAGGCGGCGGTTTTGGTTGAAACGACAAGGGAAAAGTGGTATAATAGTTCGGCATAAGAGCCTATTCAAGATCTCCCGGTGTGCCGAATGGACGGGTAGTTTTTCGTCCTGCAAGGCAAAAAATCGCAGAAATACTTGCTGTATTACAAGATTTTTTAACGCAGCAGGGCGGAAAAATACCCGTTCAGGCGGCGTGCAGGGAGAGCTTGAATAGGCTCTTAGACCCAAACAATCTCATATCCCGGAGGACTGAATTTGCCAATTAAACAGGATCGCATTTTGGATTACACCCAGACCGCCGGCCGGCGGCAGTATACCCGCCTCATCCGGGAGCATCTCTCCCAACGGTACGCCACCCCGCCCCTGGCCCTGGTGCACAGCTTCGGCTGCCAGCAGAACGCCGCCGACGGGGAAAAGCTCCGGGCTGCTTAAATCACATGGGTACAGTCGGGTTTCTCTTTCTGTTCAAAAAGCCAATTATGCGGCAAAGATGTATTTAAAGATTGGTTTTGAGATTGTAAAG
>JAAWGY010000006.1 GCA_022795575.1 Angelakisella sp.
CTTGAAAGCCATCAAGGCTTCCTGCGTTTTTGGGGCTTCGGCAGCTGAAAAAGCTCCTCGCCCAGCTGTATGCCGCCAATTCTGATGATTGCTATAAGCAACGGGTAAACCAACAGAGGCCCCGGGGGGATGGCGCTTTGACCATCCCCCCGGGGCCTCCCTTGTCTGCCGGTTATCCCGCCGGCAGCTGGAACTGCTGCCGGTCGTAGGTGGTAAGGCTTACCGCCCCGGTCTCGGTGACGGCCACCATGTCCTCCACCCGCAGATAGCATTCCCCGGGGAACCACATCTTGGGCTCGCAGCAGAAGACCATCCCCGGCTGGATGACAAAATCCACCGAGCGGTTGATCCAGGGCATCTCGTGGACGTCGATGCCGATCTGGTGGCCGATCACCCCCCGGTCCTTGTTGGTCATGTACTCCCCAAAGCCCATCCGGGTAAGCTCCTCCCGCACCATGCCGTCCAGGGCGCCAAGGTTGGTTTTGCCGGGGACGATGCCGGCGATCATCCGGCACTGGGCCTCCTGGAGGGCCTGGTACCCCTCCCGCAGGTGTTCCGGCGCCCTGCCGCAGTAGAAGGAGCGGCCAAAGTCGGAGCAGTAGCCGTCGATGACGTAGCCGAAGTCGAAGGCGGCGGAGCTCCCCGGGGCAAAGGGCAGGTCGTGGGGGTGGCCGGTGATGGTTTGGGCGGAGGGATGCCCCTTTTTGGTGAAGAGCACCCCGGGGGCAAAGGCCAGGTCCTGGGCCCCGGCCTCCCGGCCCAGCCGCACCAGCAGCGCCTCCATCTCCCGGGAGGTGATGCCGGGGCGGAGCCGGGCCACCGCCTTGCCCATGATCTCGTCGGTGACAGCCGCCGCGGCCCGGAGCTTTGCCAGCTCCCCGTCGTCCTTGTAGCGGCGCAGCTCCTCCACCAGCGCCTCCCCCGGGCGGACGTCGCAGCCGGGCAGGGCGTCATTCAGGATGCCGGCCAGCCAGGGGGCGCAGCAGTCCCCCACGGCAAAGCTCCGCCCGGTGAGGCAGGGGCGCAGCCGGGCCGGCAGGTGGCCGGCGTACTCCGCCGCCGCCGGGATGGGGGAGGCGGCAAGGTCCCCCTCCCGCCAGGGGACGCAAAAGAGGCGGCTTTCCCCCTCCAGGGAGATCCACAGCAGGCAGTCCGGGGCGTTGAGGGCCTCGACGCTGGGGGCGCCCCGCTGGTTTTTGGTCTCGCTGGTGCGCTGGAAGGGGAGCCCCGCCAGGTCCAGCAGGTAGGCGAGGCTGGCCCCGGTGGCCAGCAGCAGGCCGTCCAGCTCCTCCCGGGCCAGCAGGTTTTGCAGGGCGATGATGCGCTTTTCGCTTTGGGTCACGGGTTTTCCCTCCCTTCTACCGGTTGGAGCGGCGGATCCGCTCCACCATGGGCCAGTCCAGCACCCTGCAAAACTCGGTAAGCAGGGCGATGGTATCGGCCATGTCCTTGCGGTGGATCACCGCCCGGTGGGAATGGATGGCCCGGGCGGGGATGGAGATGGTCATGTTCAGCACCCCGTCAAACAGCTTGTGGATGGCGCCGCTGTCGGTGCCGCCCCGGAGGAAGATGTCGTGGGTAAAGCTGAGCCCCAGCCGGCCGCACAGCTCCTCCATGATGTAGGCCAGCTCCCGGTTGCAGATCACCGAGCCGTCCATGAGGCAGAGGGTGACGCCGCTGCCCAAGGGGGCGCCGTATTTGGCGTCGGGGACATCGGAGGCCAGGGTGACGTCCAGGGCGATGGCGATATCCGGGTGGACGGCGTAGCCCGCCGTCTGGGCCCCCCGGAGGCCCACCTCCTCCTGGACGGTGCCCACGGCGTAGACGTCGGCCTGGTGGGCCGTCCCCCTCAGGGCCCGGAGCACCGCGGTCGCCACCGCCGCCCCGGCCCGGTCGTCCCAGGCCTTGCCCAAAAGGTAGTTGGGGTTGTTCATCACCCGGAAGGCGGTCCGGGGGGTGATGGGGTCCCCAACCCGGATGCCCAGGGCTTTTACCTCGTCGGCGTCGTTGACGCCCAGGTCCACAAAGAGGTCGTCCAGCTCCTTCACCTTGGCCCGCTCCTCCGGGGGCATCCCGTGGGGCGGCGGGGAGCTGATCACCCCCAGGTACTCCTGTCCCTCCCGGGTGGTGATCGTCACCTCCTGGGCCAGCAGCAGGTGGGGCCACATCCCCCCTACGTTGATGACACGCAAAAAGCCGCTGTCCTCGATTTTCTTCACCAAAAAGCCCACCTCGTCCAGGTGGCCAAAGAGGGCCACCTTGGGGCCGCCGGTGCCCCTTTTGCAGGCGATCAGGCTGCCCAGGTTGTCGTACCGCAGCTCGTCGGCTACGTCCTTCAGGTACTCGGCCATCACCCGGCTGGCCCCCTTTTCGTGGCCGCAGATGCCGTTTGCCTCCGAAAAGCGCCGCAGCAGCTCCAGGTCCAGCTCACCGTAGGGCTCCGTCGGCAGCTTCCTTGTTGCTTCCGCCATGGATCATCCCGTCCTTTCCGTTTTCTTTGCGGCCCAGCCGCAGGTTCAGGTAGTTGGCGCCCACAATCAGCGCCGCCCCGATGTAGGAATAGACCGGGATGGACTGGTGGAGCACCGTTAGGGATATGATAAGGGTATAAACGTTCTGCACATAGGAATAGGGGGAGAGCCGGGAGGCCTCGGCCCGGCGGTAGGCCAGGTTGAGGAAAAGCTGTCCCACACAGACGCCCAGCCCCATACCCACCATATAAAGGAGGTCCCGGGGCGTCGGGGCGCCCCCCCGGCCCGCCTCCCCCATCAGGTAGCAGGGCAGGGCAAAGGCGGCGGAGAGGGCGCAGTAGGCAAACACCACCGTGTAGGGGTGGGCGGCATCTCTAAGGCGGCGGACCACGCAGTAGGCCGCCCCCCCAAAGGCCGCCCCCGCCAGGGCGAAGAGGCAGAAGGGATCGGTGAGGAGGGCAGGGGAGGGGCGCACCGTCACCAGCACCCCCAAAAAGCAGACCAGCACCACAAGGTACTGGGCCCTGCTCACCCGCTCCCGGAGCCAGACCGCCGCTGTCACCATGGTGAAGATGGCGGAGGTGGAGGTAAGCACCCCAAGCTCGAAGAGGGGGCGGCTGCTGAAGGTGGTGGCCACCACCACAAAGAGGGTGGACAAAAAGCCCAAAAAGGCCCGCCAGAGGAGCAGCCCCGGCTCCCGCCCCACAAAGCTGATTTTCCTGCGCAGCAGGATCACCCCAAAGATGACCACCCCCACCATGTTGTGGATGAACATCTTCTCAAAGACTCCCGCCCGGTCCCCCAGGGCGTTGGAAAAGCTCTGGTTAAGAGCAAAGCCCAGGGAGGAGATAAGGATGCAGAGGACACCAACGAGAAAGTCCCGGTCAGGGCTGCCCGCCGCATAGCCAGATCTCGGTTTGCCGTTCACTGATAAATTCAGCTCCGTCCTTTGTAAGATAGGCCACATCCTCCTGGCCGATCCGTCCCCGGTCCAGGTAGAGGTTGGCGTCGATGGTAAGGACCAGCCCCTCCTCCAGGGGGGCCTCCCCGCCGCCGCCGGGGCGGTGCCGGGTCATGGAAACCCCGCCGTCGTGGGCGGCGCGGCCCACCTGGTGGCCGAAGGAGTAGCGGAACTCGGGGTAGCCCTGGTCGGTGAGGCCCTTGCGGGCGGCGCTGTCCGGCTCCCAGCCCATCCTGCCCGGCTGCATCAGGGCCACCCCCTGGTCGATGGCCCGGTGGAGGTTTGCCAGATGCTCCTTGTAAACCTCCGGGATGTCGGTTTCCCCGTCCCGGAGGAGGTAGTAGGTCCGCTGGATATCGGAGCAGTAGCCCTTTACCTTGACGCCGAAGTCCAGGTTGATCAGGTCCCCCTTTTCCGCCCGGCGGTCCCCGGGGCCGGCGTGGCCAATCACCGGGTTGGGCCCGATGAACACCCCGGGGTTTTGGTCGTGGTCCCAGGCGTCCTCCGCCCCGTAAAATGCGATGCGCTGCTGGCAGAACTGGTAGATGTCCCGCTGGGAGACACCCTCCCGGATAAAGCCGGCCACCTCCCGGAGGATGGTTTCGGTGAGCTTGGTGGCCTCCCGGATGCGGCGGAGCTCCTCCGGGGCTTTGCGGCCCCGTAGCTTGCCGATGATCCCCTCTGCCGAGATCAGCTTCCCGGCAAAGCCGCACCGCTCCAGCAGGGCGGTAAGGTAAAGGTACATCCCGTGGGTAAGGCCGTCCGCCGCCACGTCCCGGGAGTAGTTGAGGGCGATGGTGCCGGGGGCCAGCCGGGCAAGGAGGGCGGCAAAGCCGGCCTCAAAATCGGCGCCGTAGTTTATCACCTCGTCGCAGACGCCGGTCTGCTCCAGCCCCAGGTGGTCCAGCTGGCTGGCCAGGGCGATGGTCCGCCCCTCCCCGGTGATAAACAGGCCGGTGATGCCGCCAAACTCCACCGGGCAGAGGAGGGGCAGGACGGGGTCGTTGTTCATAATGGTCTCCCGGGCCAGGGTGAGCCAGAGGTCCACCCCCTCCTCCCGGACAATGGCCTGGGCCTGACGCATCTTTTCCTGGTGCAGGGTCATGGTGCTTTTCTCTCCTTTCGCACACGGTCGCAGGCGGCAAGGTGGCCCGGGGCCACCTCTGCCAGCCGGGGTGCCGTTTTGCTGCACGCCGGCGCGGCGTAGGGGCACCGCCCCGCAAAGGGGCAGGCGTCCTCCGGGGTGTTGATGGGGCTGGGGATATCCCCCGTCAGCCGGATCATCTGCCGCCGGCGCTGGACCGCCGGGTCGGGGATAGGGATGGCGGAGATGAGGGCCTCGGTGTAGGGGTGGGCGGGGTCGTCGTAGAGGAGGTCCGCCGGGGCCAGCTCCACCATGCTCCCCAGGTACATCACCCCCACCCGGTCGCTGATGTACTTGACCAGGGAGAGGTTGTGGGAGATAAAGATGAGGGTGAGGCCGAACTCCTCCTGAAGGCTTTTAAGCAGGTTGACGATTTGGGCCTGGATGGAGACATCCAGGGCGCTGGTGGGCTCGTCGCAGATAATCACCTCCGGCTCCACCGCCAGGGAGCGGGCGATGCCGATGCGCTGCCGCTGGCCGCCGGAAAACTCGTGGGGGAACCGGTCGGCGTGCTCCGCCCCCAGCCCCACCATCCCCAGCAGCTCGCGGATCCGCCTGTCCTGGCCGGGGCGGTCCCCCCGGAGGATGCCGTGGTTGCGCATCCCCTCCCGGATGATCTCCCGTACCGTCATCCGGGGGTCCAGGGAGGAGTAGGGGTCCTGGAAGATCATCTGCACCTCCTTGGCGTAGCGGTGGGCCTGGGCCCGGTCCATCCGGAAGATATCCTGGCCCTTGTACCGCGCCGTGCCGGCGGTGGCGGTGTAAAGCCGTTTGAGGGTCCGGCCCAGGGTGGTTTTGCCGCAGCCGGATTCCCCCACAATGCCCACCGTCTCCCCCTTGGCGATGGTGAGGGAAAGGTCCCGCACCGCCTTAAGGGTGTTGTGGTTATCCAAAAGAAAGAACTTGCTCAGCCCTTCGATCTCGAAGAGAAGCTCCGGTGTCGTGGTCACAGCGCCACCTCCCATCCGGTTTTCTGCCGGGTCTCCGCCGCCTCGTCGTCCAGGAGGAAGCAGGCGCAGCGGTGGCCGGGCTGGAGCTCCCGCTCCGCCGGGGCCGTTTGGCGGCAGATAGCCATGGCGTACCGGCACCGGGCGCTGAAGGCGCAGCCGGGGGCGGGATTGAGGGCATCGGGCGGGGTGCCGCCGATGTAGGTGAGCCGGGCGTTGTGGGGGGCGTCCAGCCGGGGGATGGATTCCAGCAGGCCCCGGGTGTAGGGGTGGGCCGAGTGGTAAAAGATCTGGTCCGAGCTCCCCGTCTCCACCACCCGCCCGGCGTACATCACGGCGATGCGGTCGGCGTTGGCCGCCACCACCCCCAAGTCGTGGGTGATAAGGACGATGGAGCAGCCCACCTCCTCCCGGAGCTTGACGAGGAGGTCCATGATCTGGGCCTGGATGGTGACATCCAGGGCGGTGGTGGGCTCGTCGGCAATCAGCAGCTTGGGCCGGCAGGCCAGGGCGATGGCGATCATCACCCGCTGGCGCATCCCGCCGGAGAGGTTGTGGATGTACTGGTGGTACCGCTTTTCCGGGTGGTTGATGCCCACCTGGGTCAGCAGCTCCAGGGCCCGGTCCCGGGCCTCCTTGCGGCTGAGCTTCTGGTGGCGCAGCAGGCTTTCGGTGATCTGCCGGCCAATTTTCATGGTGGGGTTCAGGCTGGTCATGGCGTCCTGGAAGATGATACCGATTTGGGAGCCCCGGATGGACTGCATCTGGCGGTCGGTGTACCGGGTGATGTCCTCCCCGTCAAAGAGGATGCGGCCCCCCTTGAGGTGGCAGGGGGTGAGCTGCAAAATGGTCTGCATCATGACGCTTTTGCCGCTGCCCGATTCCCCCACAATGGCCAGCACCTCCCCCCGGCCCAGGTCAAAGGAGGCCTCCCGCACCGCCTGTACCTCGCCGTTGTAGGTGTGGAAGCTGATTGAAAGATCCTGCACCGAAAGTAACGTTTCCATAGGCTTTGCTCCTCCTTTCCTACCTGCGCAGCTTGGGGTCCACGGCGTCCCGCAGGGCGTCCCCGATGAGCTGTAGGGAAAGCATCAGCAGGCTGATTACCGCCGAGGGGATGATGAGCTGGTAGGGGTAGTTGCGCATCTCCCGGATGCCGGTGGAGATCAGCTGCCCCAGGCTGGTGAGGGGGGCGGCCAGGCCGATGCCCAAAAAGCTGAGGAAAGCCTCCGAGAAGATGGCCCCGGGGATGGCCATGGAGAGGGAGACGATGATGATGCCCATGCAGTTGGGGATCAGGTGCTTTGCCATAATGCCTACCGGGCCGGTATCCAGCCCCCGGGCGGCAAGGATGTAGTCCTCGTTCTTCAGGTTGAGGATCTGCCCCCGGACCAGCCGGGCCATGGAGAGCCAGCCGGTGAGGGTAAGGGCCATCATAATGGGGAGGATGCCGGAGCCGAACACCATCATAATGATGATGACGTAGATCAGGTAGGGGATGGCGTCCAGCACATCCACCGCCCGCATGATGATCACGTCCACCATCCCCCCGCAGTAGCCGCTGACGCAGCCCACCAGCACCCCGATCAGGGCCTGGACCAGGGCGGCGGAAAAGCCGATGAGGAGGGAATACCGGGTGCCCATCCAGATGCGGGCCCACAGGTCCCGGCCCAGGGTATCCACCCCAAACCAGTGTTCCCCGCTGGGCCCCAGGGCCTTGCGGCCCCCCTCCGCCATCTGGCGGGAGACCGAGGCCACGTCGGTGGTGCGGTAGTCGTAGGGGGTCATCAGGGGGCCGATGAGGGCCATGGCCACCAGCAGCGCCAAGACCACCACGCTGACCACCGCCACCCGGTTGCGGAAGAACCGCCCGGCCACGTCCCGGGCGTAGGAGAGCTGGGGCTTTTGGATATGCTCCGCCTGTACCTCGTCCGCCCCAAGGTGGCGGTACAGGTCCTGGGTTCTGCGTGCTGCGTCAGCCATTGGCCTTTCCTCCTAAGCGTATCCGGGGGTCCACTACGCCGTAAAGAATATCGATGGCGAAATTCACCGTGACGAGGAACAGCCCGTAAAAGATGGTAAGCCCCATGATCAGCGAGTAATCCTGGGTGTTGATGGATTCCACAAAGTAGTTGCCCAGCCCCGGCACCGCAAAGATGCTCTCCACCACAAAGGAGCCCATGAGGAGGCTGGCGGTGGTGGGGCCCATTACCGCCAGCAGCGGCAGCAGCGAGTTGCGCACCTGGTGGCTAAAGATCACCTGGTGCTTGCGCAGCCCCTTGGACCGGGCGGTTTTGACAAAGTCGCTGTCCGCCACCTCCAGCATACTGGTCCGCATCAGCCGGGAAAACTTGGCGATGGTGGGCAGCGACAGGGCGATGGTGGGCAGGATGGTGTGGCGGAAGGTGGTGTACCGGGCCACCGGAAAAACAGGGAAGACGATGGCCAGGGTGTACTGGAGGAGGGAGGCCACCACAAAGCTGGGGATGGAGATGCCGATGATGGCCACCACAATGGAGAGGTAGTCCAGGGGCTTTTTGCGGTTGAGGGCGGCCAAAATGCCCAGCCCCACCCCCACGATGGTGGCGGTAAAGAGGGCCCGCAGCCCCAGGTCCAGGGACTGGGGGAAGGCGGCGCTGATGATATCCGCCACCGGCTTGCCCCGGTAATAGACCGAAATGCCCAGGTCCCCCCGCAGGAGGTTGCCCATATAGGCGATGTACTGCTCCGTCACCGGCTTGTCGAAGCCATAAAGAGCCTGGAGCTGGGCCCGCATCTCCTCGGTATATTCCGGCCCGGAGAAGGGGTCCCCGGGGATGGCCTTGATGGCGAAGAAGACCACGGTGCAGAGCACCAGGATGGTCAGGGCGCTGATGATGAAGCGTTTGATAACGTATTTCAGCAAGGGATTGCCCCCTTCCGGTTTATTTTACAATGCCAAAGATGTCCCGGCCCTCCATCAGGTATTCCAGCCTGCCGTCCTGCCGGAAGCAGACCGTCTCCTCCCGCATCACCCACAGCTCCTCGTCCTCCCACTGGGGGACGCTTACCTTGGTGTTCAGCTCCAGGGCGTAGCAGGTGTTGGGGTAGAGGGGGTAGCTCCCCATCCCCCCCACCGGGCCGGGCTTGTAGTAGAGGCCGATGGTGGGGCCGGCGGCGTGGCCGTGTACGCCGATGGGGTGGGTGTACAGGTGGGGCCGCAGCCCCTCCCCCTCCGCCTGGGCCACCGCGGCGGTAAGGATCTGGTCCCCGGTGCGGCCGGCGGCGCAGTTTTCCGCCACAATGTCCATAAACCGCAGCGTTTTGGCAAAGGCTTTTTGCAGGTAGTCCGGGGGCTGGGTCTCCCCGGGGCGGGGGACGTAAAAGATCCGCTGGGTATCGGTGCAAAGCCCCAGGTATTTGAGGCCGAAATCGCAGTGGAGGAGGTCCCCGGGCAGGATGATCTCGTCCCGGATGCGGCCCCCGGGGCAGCCCTTGCGCTGGAGGTCCACCGTGGGGGTAAACCAGCACTCCAGCCCCTGCTCGCTCACCGCCTCCATAAAGAACCACTCCACGTCGGTGGTGGTGGTGACGCCGGGGGTGATGACCTTGCGGGAGAAGGCCTCCTCGATGATCTCCCTGGCCAGCTGGTTCACCGCCCGGTACCGGGTGAGCTCCTGGCGGGTGCGGGTCTGGAGCCAATCGGTGACGATGTGTTCGGCGCTGATAACTTTGGCCATAATCTCCGGGGTCATGGCGGCGGCGAAGAGATCGTAGATGCCCTTGGAGAGGCCGTCGGCAAACTGGTTTTCGGCGCAGTAGTCCAGGGCGATGTTATCCGGGTTCAGCCGCTGGATGGTCTCCCGGAGCAGCTCCATCCGGTCCTGGGGGGGCGCCCAGGGGATGACGGTGTACATCCCCTTAAAATCCCGGTCGTTGCCCAGGCAGTACCGGTCCACCCGGCCCGGGGCGCTGCGGTGGAAGATGAGGCAGGAAAGGCGGCGGGCGTACCGGGCCATGGCGGGCACCATGGAAAGGTAGACCGGGTCCTCGTTGTACTCGCGGTTCATCACGATCCACATGGAAATCTGCTGACGCTCCATCAGCGCCGGCAGGAGGTCGTCCAGCCGCTGCCGGAGGGCGTTGTCAAAAAGCTCGGCCTGCTGCCGGATGGAAAGCACCTTGCGCATGGTTCTGCACTCCTTTGTATAGGAACCTGTATTCACAACCGTCTGACGCAGTCAGGCCAGGTCTTTTCCCACCCTGGGGCGTTACCGCGCCCGCAGGCGCGTCCGGGCGCAACCGCCGCAGGCGGCTCTTAGCGCCTGGAAAAAACCTTGTAATACAGCAAGTATTCCGGCGGTTTTTTTTGCCTTGCAGGGCGGAAAAATCCCTTGTCCTGCCTGCATCATCCGGTTATGAATACAGATTCTGATAGTCCTGTCCGCCGCCCGGACACACTGCCGGGCGGCGGACAGCTTTGCTTATCCCGGGCAGGCGTCAGCCCTTGTCGCCAAAGACGTAATCCAGGTCGGCGCCGGTCATGTTGCGGCTGATGCCGGTAAAGCCGTCGGCCAGCATCCACCCCGCCTGGGTGAAGTAGAGGGGGATGACGGGGCCGTTGGAAAGGAGGTAGTTCTCCATCCAAACCAGATCCTTGGTCCGCTCCGCCGCGTCCCCGGCCTGCCAGGAGTGGGCCAGCACCTGGGCGTATTCGTCGCTGTGCCACCGCATAAAGGTATCGGCGTACAGGCCCTTGCCGTCGTAGACCATCAGGAAGGTGCTGGCGTCGTCCACGTCAGGGCCGGAGCCGGCCATGGCGAAGTCGTACCGGTAGCCCTCCCGGAGGGTGGACCAGAAGGTGGCGGAGGGGATGGTGTCGATGCGGATGGGGATCCCCGCCTGGCCGCAGACGTCCTGGACGTACTGGGCGGCGGTCTGCCGGTCGGCGGCGTCGCTGACTACCAGGGTAAAGGTGGGGATGGCGTCGGCGGCCACATTCAGGGTGGCAAGGGCGGAGGCCAGCTTCTCCTTGGCCTTGGCCAGGTCCGCCTTGACGGCGAAGGGGGAGACGATGCTGACGCCGGCATCCCCCTTGGCCCCGCCGTTGTAGCCGGTGGCGGAGGGGGGTACAAACTCCACCGCGGGCTGGAAGGAGCCGTTATACACCGAGTTGACAAAGTCCTCCCGGTCGATGCAGTAGGACACCGCCTCGATAAAGTCCCGGTTGGCCAGGAATTTGGCGGTCTCGTCGGTCTGGCCGTCGGTGGTAAACTGGATGAAGTAGGTGGAGCCGTCGTTGTAGTACTGCATCCCCTTGTCCTCGAAGTCCTTGAACATGGTCTTGGGGACGTTGAGCAGGTCGATTTCGCCGTTCTCGTACATATTCACCTGGGTGGTGTCGTCCTTGACGGTGTAGATCTCCACCCGGTCAAAGTTGACGGCGGAGGCGTTCCAGTAGCCGGGGTTGGGCTCCAGCACCATAACGTCGTTGGGCTTCCACTGGGTCAGCAGGAAGGGGCCGTTCATGGCCTCGGGGACCGACTGGTAGTAGGCGTCCCCCTTTTCGGCGTACTTATCGGTGCGCACCACCCCCATGGCGGAGATGGAGAAGATCTCCATCATAAAGGGCACCGGGTAGTTGAGTGTCACCTCCAGCGTCTTCTCGTCCACCGCGGTGGCGTTGGCGGCGCCGTTTACCGTAAAGTAATCGGTAAACTGGGCCATGGGGGTGGCCCGCTGGATGAGCAGGTTCCAGGAATCCACAAAGTCCTGGGCGGTGATGGGGGCGCCGTCGCTCCAGGAGGCATCCCGGAGCCGGAAGGTGTAGGTCAGGCCGTCCTCCGAGACGGTCCAGCTTTCGGCCAGGGCGGGCTGGATCTCGCCGTTGTAGCGGCGCACCAGGCCCTCAAAGATGGCGCCGGTAACGTTGGTAATCCAGACGCCGCTGCCCAGCTGGGGGTCCAGGGAGGTGGGCTCGGTGATGGTGGCGAAGCGGAATACCTTCTCCCCGCCGCCGCTGCCGTCGGCGGTGCCGGGGTTGGCCTGGCTCTGGCCACCCTGGCTTTGGGCCGGCGGGGCGCAGGCCGCAAGGGCCGTAAGGGCCATGATGGCAGCCAAGGCGAAGGCCGCCAGTCTTCTCGCTTTTTTCATACTCCTCAATCCTTTCACATTTTGCTGGAGCGGGGCGTTCCGTCCTTTTTCCTTCTGGCGGGGCCCTGCCCTTCCCTCATACTAAAATATACCGCCGCGCATTATCACTGCAAAACATCAGTGCGATGATATATTTTAATGTGTTTACTTTACACTACCGGCAAAGAGCTGTCAATATTTTTTGCAGGATTTTTTCCTGGAGTGTCACGAATTGTCGTTTTGTCTAAAAAATTCTGGATAAAAAAGCAATTTACAGGGGATATCCCGGTAGATTTCCCGAGAATACCCCTGTATACTATAATTGTATGCGTCTCCTCTATATTATAGTTTTTACTTTATTTTGCAGGAAAGACGATTTATTACGTCAAAAAAGGAGCGAAGCTATGAAACAGCCGCTAACCCGATTCCTCAGCTATGTTGCCCTGGACACCCAGTCCCAGCCGGGGCAGGAGCAGGTCCCCAGCACCCCCGGACAGTTCACCCTGGCAAGGCTCCTCTGCCAGGAGCTCACCGACCTGGGCGCCCAGGGGGTGGAGCTCACCGACCACTGCCACGTCTACGCCACCCTGCCGGGCAACCTCCCCGGGGCGGAGGCGGTGGGCTTTATCGCTCACCTGGACACCTCCCCCGCCATCAGCGGCAGGGACATCCGCCCCCGGGTGGTGGAGGACTACGACGGCGGGGACATCCTGCTGAACCCCGAAACCGGCTGCACCCTCTCCGCCAAAGAATTCCCGGAGCTGGCCCGGTACAAGGGCCAGCGGCTGGTAGTCACCGACGGCTCCACCCTGCTGGGCTCGGACGACAAGGCGGGCATTACCGAGATCATGGGGATGCTGGAGCACTACAGCGAGCACCCGGAGCTGCCCCACGGGGATATCTGCGTGGCCTTCACCCCCGACGAGGAGATTGGCCGGGGCACCGATTTCTTCGATATCCCCCGCTTCGGGGCCAAGCTGGCCTACACCGTGGACGGGGCGGACCTGGGGAAGATCAGCTTCGAGAACCTCAACTCCGCCGAGGCCCGCATCACCGTCACCGGGGTGTCCATCCACCCGGGCCGGGGCAAAAACCGCCTTAAAAACGCCATCCTGATGGCCATCCAGCTACAGAATATGCTCCCCCCGGCCGAGACGCCCTCCCATACCGAAGGGTACGAGGGCTTTTACCACCTCACCGATTTTACCGGCACGGTGGACAAGGCGGAGCTCACCTACCGGGTCAGCGATTTTGACCGGGAGGGCTTCCAGGGCCGGAAGGACCGCCTTGCGGCGATCTGCGACTACCTCAACGGGGTGCACGGCCCGGGGAGCTTTGCGGTGAGCTTCCGGGATGTGATGCATAATATGCGGGAGGCGGTGGAGCCCCACTACCACCTGGTGGAGCACGCCATGGCCGCCATGAGGGATGTGGGGGTGGAGCCGGAGCTGATGCCCTGCCGTGGCGGCACCGACGGGGTGCGGCTCTCCTTCCTGGGCCTGCCCTGCCCCAACCTGAACACCGGCAGCCACAACTGCCACGGCCGCTACGAGTGTGTGCCGGTGGAATCCATCGAGAGGATAACCGAGATGCTCATCGCCTTAGTGGCCCGGTTTGCCAAGGGAGCAGAGGCGTAAACCAAAAAGCAGAGCGGCAAAGGCGCACAGCTCCTTGCCGCTCTGTTTTTGGACAGGCGCTTAAATTTACAGGGAAACCGCTACAGCGGGCGTTTTTTTATGCTATAATGTTAGCTGGACATTTTACAGTCCGCCGCCGGAGGACAGACCGGGGCGGAAGGACGGAGGCGCCATGGACATCCTTGAAGTGATACGATCAAAATACCCCCAGCTGAGCCGCACCCAAAAGCGCATTGCCGACTACATTTTAGAGCAGCCGGAGGAGGCCTGCTTTGCCTCCCTAAAGGAGCTTACCGAGGCGGTGGACGCCACCGAGGTAACGGTGATGAACTTTACCCGGCGGCTGGGCATCGACGGCTTCGCCGGACTGAAACGGGAGCTTCAGGACTACATCCGGATCCGCCTTTCCCCCAACGAAAAGATCTCCCGGGCGGTAAACGACCTGCGGGTGCGGCGGAAAAGCGGCATCTTCAGCGCCCTGCTGGAAAACGAGCTCCAGGCGATTTCCAGCACCTACGCCTCCCTTTCGGAGGAGGCGCTGCGGGAGGCCGCGGCCATGCTGCGGCAGGCCCGGCGGATCTTTTTGCTGGGGCACGATGTCTCGCTGCCGGCGGTGCAGTTTTTGCGGCTGCGGCTCCACTACCTGGGCTTTCACGCCATCCAGCTGGAGCTGGCCGACCGGGGGCAGCTGCTGCTGTCCTTAAGCCAGGCGGGACCGGAGGACCTGTTTGTGGCAATCTCCTTCCCCAGCCACGCCCCGGAGCTGGCCCGGATAGGGGAGTACCTGCGGCAGAAGGGGGTGCCGCTGCTGGCCATCACCGACCAGCCGGCGGCACCGGTGGCGGCCTGCGCCGACCGGGCCCTTACCTGCGCCACCGGCGACCTGCTCTTTTACAACACGCTGACGCCTCCCGTCTCGCTGATCAACCTTCTGTGCTCCTTCCTGGCCCTGGAGGCAGGGGAGGGGCTACAGCAGACGCGCCGGGGGGTGGAGGAGGCCTTCGAGGCGGTGTTCGCCGATGACGGCGCCCCGCCGGCGGAGCGGGAGCCTTGCGCCGTCCTCCTGGCCGGAGAGGGGAGGGGGTAGCCCCCCGCTACTGTGCCTGTGCCGACCGGGTGTTGTAGAAGAACATGGCCAGCGCCGTGGCGAAGATGACCAGATACCCCAGCCAGCTGAGGGCATCCGGCACCTGATGGAAGAGGAAGAAGCCCAGCACCGCCGAAAAGAGCACCTGGGAGTAATCGTAGACCGAAAGCTCCTTGGCCGGGGCGAAGCGGTAGGCGGAGGTGACGGCAAACTGGGCAGCGGCGGCGGAAAGCCCCGCCAGCATCAGGATGCCCAGCTGGGCGGCGGTCATGGGGTGGTAATCCAGCAGCAGCGCCGGCAGGGTGACGGTGCAGGAGAAGGTAGAAAAGAAGAAGATAATAAACGGCCCCCGCACCCCTTTTTTGCCCAGCACCCGCACCATGGTATAGGAAACGCCGGAAAAGGCGCCGCCCAAAAAGCCGATGACGGCGGGGATAAGCTCCATGCTAAGGCCGGTGGGCTTGACGATCAGAAGGCTGCCTCCAAAGGCGGCTGCCACTGCTGCCCCTTGGAAGGGGGCGATCCGTTCCCCCAGCAGCAGGAAGCTACAGAGGATGGCGAAGAAGGGGCCGATCTTGTTGAGCATAGCGGCGTCGGCCATGACCAGGTGGTCTACGGCATAGTAGTTGCAAAGGAGGCTGGCGGTGCCGAAGACGGAGCGGAGCACCAGCCAAAGGATCTTGTTCCGGTCCAGGCCCTCCGGCTGGCGGTTGCGCAGCAGGACTAGGGCGGCGAAGAGCATGGCCACCAGGTTGCGGAAAAAGCTTTTTTGCACCGAGGGCAGGTCCCCGGCCATTCGGATAAAGACGTTCATTACCGAGAAAAAGAAAGCGGCGGTGATGATGCAGAGGATACCTTTGGTTTTCTGATTCAGCTGTGACATGGGCGGCGTTTTTCCCCCTTGGTTGTGAGATAACGCCAATTATAGCAGATTTTTTGGAAAAAAGCAGCCCTTGCGCTCTCCGGGCCGCCGGGAAGCGAAGCAGCCTGTCCCACAGGTTGTGCCCGCCCGGGCCACCGGGCCGCAGGTCCAGGGCGCTCCCATTGAAGTATGCGCTGGGGGTGTAAAAAGTCCGGGTAGTTTTATCGAAGGAGTAAGAAGCTGTACCGATAGCCAAAGCGTGCAGCTTGGCGCGCAAGTTTATCCGAGTCGGCAAGAGCCGCCTATGGCGATTGCTCGCTGGACACGCCTGGGGGCGCAGTCGTATACCGACGCCAAAAAACGCAGGGATACTGTATGTCTTTCAAGTTTTTTTGGAAAAGGCAGGCGGGAAATTTTCTGTCAAGCTGCTTTCGGCGGCTGTTGGTATAGCTCCCAAGACGCTTCGGATAAGGGAGCGGGGTAAGAGCGTGTTTTGAGTGAAAAAACAAGATGTAAAGTATGGCATTCTATCTGTTCCCTGCGGTGTTAAAAATAAAATCGAGCCGTTTGTCAGTCTTCTCTGATGTTTCGTTAAAAATTATTAGTTGCTTAAAAAAATAGACGCATTTACAGTGTTTTGTGTGGCCCTGTTTTAAGAAATATTGCGAGTGAATGAAAGATGGGGATGATCAGAGAGTTAAGATTTTTACGCTAAAGAAGTCAGGTTTTCTCATGGATATAGCGTAGCTCTCCAGGCAGCCGCTAAGATTTTACGCAAAAGGCAAGGCCCCCTCGAATGAGGGGGCCAGGTAGGGCGTGCCTTGGCGGCCACGCCATGGCTGGGCCGGCAGGATTCGGACCTGCGGGATGCGGGAGTCAAAGACCCGTGCCTTACCACTTGGCTACGGCCCATCGTAACATAAAAGAAGGACCAGGCTAAAAGAGCCGCTCTTTATCACCTGATCCTTCTTTTCAATTTGGGGTGGATAGAGAGATTCGAACTCTCGGCCTCCAGAGCCACAATCTGGCGCGCTAACCAACTGCGCTATACCCACCATATCCTGGTGCGCTAGGAGGGACTCGAACCCCCGGCCTACTGCTTAGAAGGCAGTTGCTCTATCCAGCTGAGCTACTAACGCATACCTGCCGTCGTTGCAATGGAAGAATGGAGCGGGTGATGGGAATCGAACCCACGTAACCAGCTTGGAAGGCTGGAATTCTACCATTGAACTACACCCGCAGGGTCCGCGAGGGATAATGCAACTCCAAGCGACTGTATTATATTATCAGATTTGCGCTCCTTTGTCAACGGGTTTTTTCCCGATATTTTCCCGATTTTCTCAAAGAGGGCAGGGGAGCGGAGAAAAGCGTCTGGTCAGGCCGTGACAGGGGCCGGAGAATGAAACCGCCCGGAAAATATCCTGCTGATTCGGTGTGCCGGAGGATTAGAGGATGGAGCCGAAAAGGTGATTTCTGAAAAGGCTCTTAGGGCCTGTATTTACAGCTGGGTGATGCAGAGCAGGGCAAGGGACTTTTACGCCCTACAAGGTTTTTCCAGGCGCAACCGCTGTAGACGGCTCTTAGGCCGATGGAAAAAGCCTTGGCCTGCCTGCGTCAGACGACTGTGAATACAGACTCTAATATAATAAGGTAAAAAGCGGTTCCCAAACGTGTCCCAAAAAGGAACCGGAAAGGTTTGGTGTTAGCGCCGGTTATCCCAAAACGGAGAAAAGAAAGGGGTTCCGGTTTCGGAAAAAAACAAAAACCGGCAGAGCCGGTTTTTATCGCAGGTTACTGGGTGCTTTTGCAGAGCGCCAGGGGCCTGCTGTTTAGTCAATGGAAAGCCCTAACTTTTCCGCAATCTCCTTAGAGGACATCCCGGCTTTTTTCGCTTTGCTAATGAGCTCTTTGCTGATCTCGGCCTCGGTGCGGCGGCGTTTCTTGGGGCGGAACAGGTCGGCCTTCTTTTCCTCCAGCGCCTTGATGGCTTCCCGATGAGCGAGGATCTTCTTATCCAGCTCGGCAGCCCGCTCTTCGACGGATCTTCTTACCCGCTTTTTGCTTTCTTCCATAATACGTTTCCCTCCATTTGTGAGTTTGGTAACTTTATTTTAGCATTTGTAAAACCAAAAGTCCAGTAAAAAAATGGCGGAAATAAGAAAAAATTCATTATTTTTCAGGAGGGGGCAAAAGGGTGGGAGCAGATAACAGGATTTGTGCCGGGATATCAGAAGGAGAATAAAGCGGTATGCCTTTCGCGAAGAAAGGGCGTAGTATCCGAACGCCACTTCCGGCGACGCAAAAAGCCGCCAGATACGGGCAAAAGACCGCATAAATGGCGGTGCATTTGGCCGCAGAACAACCGATACAGCCTTTCTATACCATCCCCCAAAAATTTTTCTTGCATTCACGCCACCCGTGTGGTATAGTATTAAGGCATGAGAACTGCGGGGTCCGCCCTGCGGGTTTTGATGACGGCCTTCGGCGCAAGGCCGGGAAGTCAAACCGGACAGTCCGCTGCCGCAAAACAGGCATGAATGTACCGGATATTATGAAGGAGGATATTATGGACGCATTAAAACTCATCTCCGACAGCTGCCTGAAGAGCGACGCTCCCCAGGTAGAGATCGGCGACACCGTCCGGGTGCAGGTTCGCATCAAGGAGGGTGAGAAATCCAGGCTGCAGGCCTTTGAGGGCACCGTTATCGCCAAGAAGCATGGCGGCATCAACGAGACCTTTACCGTCCGCCGTATGTCCCACGGTGTTGGGGTGGAGCGTGTTTTCCCCGTTCACTCCCCCAACGTGGATAAGGTGGAGCTGATCCGCAAGGGCCGGGTCCGCCGCAGCAAGCTGTACTATCTCCGCGACCGGGTGGGCAAGGCCGCCAAGGTCAAGGAAGCCATTCGCTAAACAAAACACGGATGCAAAGCAAGGGGGCAGGGGACTGTCTCCTTTTGCTTTATTAGCGGTTTAACAGCGCGGAAAAGTTGGAGGCTTTCGAGCTATTATAATAGGAAGGAGGCGGTCCCGTGGGGCCGGAGGACCTGGAGATCGAAACGCTGATGGACAACGGCTCGGACCGGCTGACCGGGGAGCAGCGGTATTCCCTGCGCCGGTCGCTGCGGGAGCTGCTGCTGGTGCTGCTGGCGGCGGCGCTGCTGGCGGGGGGATCGATGTTCTTCTTCCGGGCCGCCCTGGTCCGGGGCAGCTCGATGGAGCCCACCCTCCGGGACGGGGACTGTATCTTTGTGCAGACGGCGGGCTACCATCAGCCCCAGCAGGGGGACATTGTGGCCATCCGGGCCAAGGACCGCCAGGGCAAGCATCTCATCAAGCGGATCATCGCCCGGGAGGGGGATACGGTGCAGATCGATTTTGAGGCCGGGATGGTCTTTGTCAATGGCCAGCTGCTGGAGGAGCCCTATATCAACGAGGCCACCACCCTCAGCGGGGATATCCCCTTCCCGGTGACGGTGCCCCCGGGCTGCTTCTTTGTCCTGGGGGATAACCGCAACCACTCCCAGGACAGCCGCAGCTCGGCCCTGGGCTTTGTCCCCCTGGATGATATCGAGGGCAGGGCGGTGTTCCGCTTTGCCCCTCTAAGCCGCTTCGGCCCCATCGAGGACCGGCGCCCATAGCCCGCCGGCGCAAACAGGCCGGTGTTTTTGAGTAAGGAGGCCCCTATGGCAGAGATTGTACCGGTACAGTGGTTCCCCGGCCATATGGCCAAAACCCGCCGCCTGATGCGGGATAACCTGCGGCTGGTGGACCTGGTGGTGGAGCTCACCGACGCCCGCATCCCCCAAAGCAGCCGCAACCCGGAACTCGACCGGATCATCGGCCAGAAGCCCCGGCTGCTGCTGCTGAACAAAAGCGATTCCGCCGATGAGGAGCAGACCCGGCGCTGGTGCCGCTGGTACCGGGAAAGGGGCATCCCCGCCATTGCGGCGGACTGCCGCACCGGCCGGGGCCTGGGGCAGTTTTTGCCCGCGATCCGCCAGGTGCTGGCGGAGAAGATCGCCCAGTGGGAGCAGCGGGGGATGGCCGGCCGCCCCATCCGGGTGATGATCGTGGGCATCCCCAACGTGGGCAAGTCCTCCCTCATCAACCGGCTGGCCGGGGGCAAGCGGGCCAAGGTGGAGGACCGCCCCGGCGTCACCCGGGGCAAGCAGTGGGTGGCCCTCACCGGCGGGGTGGAGCTGCTGGATATGCCCGGCGTCCTCTGGCCCAAGTTTGAGGACCCCCTGGCCGGGGAACGGCTGGCCTTTGTGGGGTCGGTGAAGGACGAGGTTATCGACGTGGAGCACCTGGCCGTCCGCCTTCTGGAGGTGTTGGTCCAGAACGGGGAGGGGGAGAAGCTCTCCGCCCGGTACGGCATCCCCAAGGAGACGGTGGAGGGGAGCGAGCCCTTCGACCTGCTGGAGGCCATCGGGAAAAAGCGGGGGATGCTGCTGCCCGGGGGAGCCATCCACACCGAACGCGCTGCCATTATGGTGGTGGACGAATTCCGGGGGGGCGTCCTGGGACGCATCACCCTGGAGCAGTGCAGCTGACAGCGGGGAGGCCGGGAGATGAAGGAGAAGGACAACAGCGCCCTGTGGACCTTTGACCGGGGCTTTGAGGGGCCGGTCTGCGGCATAGACGAGGCGGGCCGGGGCCCTCTGGCGGGGCCGGTTTTTGCCGCCTGCGCCATCCTGCGGCCGGGGGTGGAGATCCCCGGCCTGGACGATTCCAAAAGGCTTACCGAAAAGCGCCGGGAGGCCGTCTTTGAGGACATCACCGGCGGGGGCAAGGCGTGGTTTGGCATCGGCGCCGCCACCCCGGAGGAGATCGACCGGCTGAACATCCTGGGGGCCACCTTTTTGGCCATGAACCGGGCCTACCAGATGATGCTGGCGGGGGAGGGGGTGCCGGAGGAGCAGCTGCCCCGGCTGGCCCTGGTGGACGGCAACCGGGACCCGGGCCTGCCCATCCCCACCCAAACGGTGGTCAAGGGGGACAGCCGGTCCGCCGCCATCGCCGCCGCCTCGGTGCTGGCCAAGGTGAGCCGGGACCGGGTGATGCTGGAGCTGGACCTGATGTATCCCCAATACCAGCTGGCAAAGCATAAGGGCTATCCCACAAAGCTCCACTACCAGCTGCTGCAAAAGCACGGGCCCTCCCCCATCCACCGCCGCTCCTTTCTGAAGAAGCTGGCGGCCCGGGAGGAGGAAGAGGCTTGACCGGCGGGGAGACCTTCACCCAGCGGATGGGCAGGGCGGGGGAGGAGTACACCGCCGGGTGGCTCCTCCGCCGGGGCTATGCCATCCTGGCCCGAAACTGGCACTGCCCCTGGGGGGAGCTGGACATCGTCGCCCGGCAGGGGGAGTTTGTGGACTTTGTGGAGGTCAAGGCCCGGCGCCCGGGGGCGGCGGTATCCCCCGCCGGGGCGGTGGACCGGCGCAAGCAGCAGAAGCTGGTGCGGGCAGCCGGCGCCTGGCTGGACGCCGCCGGCTGCGGCCTCCAGCCCCGGATGGACGTGGCCGCTATGACCATCCGGGAGCACCGGGGGCAGATTTTTATCAGCGACTTTGAATTTTACGAATCCGCCTTTGGGGAATAGGCCCGGGGGCCGGCGGGTTCTCTGGGGGACAGACAGAAGAGGAGGAGACAAGCGGATATGGGCAAGCTGCGTTTTTTTGACCTGCACTGCGATACCATCACCCGGGAGCGGGGCACCGTCCCCGCCGCCAACAGCTTCGAGCTCCGGGAGGAGCGGGTGAAGGACGTGAGCCTCACCGGCACCGGCTTCCACGTGGACCTGGACAACATCCCGGCGGCGTGGGACTGGTGCCAGACCTTCGCCCTTTTCATCCCGGACCGGTACCGGGGGCAGGCGGCGGTGGATTACTTCCAGCGCTGCGCCGATGCCTTCCACCGGCAGATGGAGGCCCACCGGGACATCATCCGCCAGGTGCGCGCCCCGGCCGAGTTAGAGGACGCCCTGGCCCGGGGGCTCCGGGGGGCGGTCCTCTCGGTGGAGGGGGGCGCCGCCCTGGGGGGGCGGCTGGAGCAGCTGGAGCACCTCTGGCAGGAGGGGGTGCGGATGATGACACTTACCTGGAACGGGGTGAACGAGATCGGCAGCGGCAGCGACAGCCAGATGGGCCTTACCCCCTTTGGCAGGGAGGCGGTGGCCCGGATGGAGGAGCTGGGGATCATCGTGGATGTCTCCCACCTTAACGACCCCGGCTTTTGGGAGGTGGCCCGGATGGCCCGCCGGCCCTTTATCGCCACCCACTCGGACAGCCGGGCGGTGCGGGCCCACAGCCGCAACCTCACCGACGACCAGTTTCAGGTGATCCGGGACATGAAGGGGCTGGTGGGCATCAACTTCTGCACCATGTTCTTGGCCGACGTGGAGGAGGGAGACACCCGGGTGACGCCGGAGCAGCTGATGGCCCACATCCTCCACCTGCTGGACCTGGGCGGGGAGGACTGCATCGCCCTGGGCTCCGACTTTGACGGGGCCACCCTGCCCGCCTTCCTGGAGGGGACCCAGAGCCTGGGGGACCTCCGGGACGTGATGCTGGCGGCGGGGCTGGGGGAGGCTCTCACCGATAAAATCTGCTTCCAAAACGCGATGGATTTTTGGAAGAGGTATGAGAAAACCCCAGGGTAACGGAGGTATTACCATGATTCTGTACCGTCCGGTGGGCACCGCCGAGCTGCGGCTTATCCAGGAAAGCGGCTGGCGGGAATTTCCGCCCCGGCTGCCGGAGCAGCCCATCTTCTACCCGGTGCTAAACGAGGAGTACGCCGTCGAGATCGCCTCCCGCTGGAACACCCAAACCGGGGACGGCAGGGGGTATGTCACCCGCTTTGCCGTAGAGGACGGCTACGCCCGGCGGTTCCCGGTCCATGTGGCGGGCGCCGCCTGCCACCAGGAGCTGTGGGTGCCGGCGGAGGAGCTGGCGGAATTTAACCGGCACATCGCGGGGAGAATCGAGGTCATCCGGGAATTTGCCGGGGAGGCGAAAGGAGAAGGAAAATGAAAAAGTGGCTTGACGAGGAGTACGAGTTCCGGGTGGATGTCATCGGCTACCTGGGTGAGAGCATCACCCCCGAGCACTACTGCCGCAACGGCGAGGAGGTGGGGGACAGCTACCGCTGCACCTACGGCTGCCCGGTCAACGGGGAGGGCTGCGGCATCTGCTCCAAGGTGATGCAGACCCTTTTCCCACTGATGGAGACGGTGCGGGGCGGCGGCGACCTGACCAGGGTAGGGGGCGACAGCCGGTACACCAAGACCCTGGTCTGCCCCGACGGCTGCGTCATCTTCCGGCTCACCGCAACGCCCCTTGGCGGCGGCAATCCCTTCCTGGAGCGGGCCTTTGGCGAGATGCCGGAATAAAACGGGGACGGGGGAACGGCCATGATTGACAAAGGGAAAAGGTACTGGACAGGGGACAGCCCGGAGGACATCGGGGAGTATCTCCGGCTCTACGCCGGGGAGGAGGGGCTGGAGGTGAAGCCGGTGGTCTGCCGCGGCTGCGGCGGCGATGCCTTTGAGGTGCGGGCGGATACCACCGAGAGCGTCTTCCGGGTGAAGTGCGCCGCCTGCGGGGCGGAACGGTACCTGCTGGACTGCGAGGAGTACCAGGAGGACGCCCGCCTCCGGCTACAGAAGTGCAAGGTCTGCAAAACCGGTAGAACCTTCCATGTCCGTGTGGGCCTCCAGCGCCGGGAGGAGGGCAGTGTCCGGTGGGTTTACATTGGGGAACGCTGCACCAGCTGCGGTACCCTGGGCTCCTTTGACGACTGGAAGATCGACTATGAACCCACCGACGAGCTGGAACAGAACATATAAAAGAGGTGTTGTTGCTATGGAGTACACAAGCACAAGGGATAACAGCCGCCGGGTGACGGCGGCGGAGGCCATCGTGGAGGGGATCTCCCGGGAGGGGGGGCTCTTTGTCCCGGCGGAGATGCCGGCACTGACAGGGGAAGACCTGCTGGCCCTCTCCAAGCTGGACTACACCCGGCGGGCGGTGCGGGTGCTCTCCCGCTTTTTGACCGACTGGACCGAGGCGGAGCTGGCCGCCGCGGTAGAGGCCGCCTACGGCGGGGACCGCTTTGAGGAGGGGGACCCCGCCCCCCTCTCCCGCATCGGGGAGGGGGAGTACCTGCTGGAGCTGTGGCACGGCCCCACCTGCGCATTTAAGGACATGGCCCTCCAGCTCCTCCCCAAGCTGCTGCCCGCCGCCGCCCAAAAGAGCGGCTGCCGGGAGGAGATCGCCATCCTGGTGGCCACCTCCGGGGATACCGGCAAGGCGGCGCTGGAGGGCTTCCGGGACGTCCCCGGCACCCGCATCATGGTCTTTTACCCGGAGGACGGGGTGAGCCGGATGCAGAAGCGCCAGATGACCACCCAGCAGGGGGGCAACGTGGCGGTGATGGGCATCCGGGGCAACTTTGACGACGCCCAAAGCGGGGTGAAGGCCATCTTTGGGGACCCGGGGATGGCGGAGACGCTGAGAAAACGGGGCTTCGTCCTCTCCAGCGCCAACTCCATCAACTGGGGGCGGCTGGTGCCCCAGATCGTCTACTACATCAGCGCCTACTGCCAGCTGCTGGCCGACGGGGAGCTCCAGCCCGGGGAAGAGGTGAATTTCTGCGTCCCCACCGGTAACTTCGGCAACATCCTGGCGGGGTATTACGCCAAGCAGATGGGCCTGCCGGTAAAAATGCTCCTTTGCGCCAGCAACCGCAACAATGTCCTCACCGATTTTATCGCCACCGGCGTCTACGACCGCAACCGCAGCTTCTACACCACCACATCCCCCTCCATGGACATCCTCATCTCCAGCAACCTGGAGCGGCTGGTCTACCTCCTTGCCGGAAAAAGCGACACCGCCACCCGGCAAAGGATGGACTCCCTCCGGGAAACCGGGGTTTACCGGCTGGAGGAGCCGGAGCTTGCCGCCCTCCGGCGGGAGTTTTACGGCGGCTGCTGCGACGACGAGGCGGCGGCGGAGACCATCCGGGCCACCTTTGAGCGGTGCTCCTACCTCTGCGATCCCCACACCGCTGTGGCGGTCAACGTTTGGGAGGAGTACCGCAGGGCCACCGGGGACCGGACCAAGACGGTGATCCTTTCCACCGCCAGCCCCTGCAAATTTGCCGATACGGTGCTGGCCGCCCTGGGCCGTCCGGTGCCGGAGGACGATTTCCGGCGGCTGGCGGCGCTGGAGGAGGCCGCCGGCCTGACGGCTCCGGCCTCTCTGGCGGCGCTGCAAAACGCCCCCTGCCGCTTCCCGGAGGTCTGCGCCCCTGGGGAGATGGGGGAGAGGGTGCTGGCTTTTTTGCAGGTGGCGGAATGAAGCTTATCGTCACCGACCTTCCGGAGCCCGGCCCTCCCGCCGGAGGCACTGTCGGCGCTGCAAAATGCCGGTGCATGGGTTTTTGCCTGCCCCCTGTATGTGGACGGCCTTCCATCCCACCTGTTGGCCTGCCTGATGGAGCTGGAAAAGCAGGGGCTGGCCGGTAAAACGGTCTACGCCGTGGTCAACGGAGGCTTTTACGAGGGCGTCCAGGCGGAGCCCGCCCTGAGCGTTTTCGAGAATTGGTGCGCCAGGGCCGGCCACACCTGTGGCGGGGGGGGCTGGGCGTCGGCGGGGGCGGCGCCATCCCGGAGCTGCCCCCGGCGGAAAAGGGCCCCATGGCCCCGGTCCTCCGGGCGCTAAGGGAGCTGGCCGGGCGGATCGCCGGCGGGGAAGCGGGGGAGAACCGGTACCTGACCATCGCCTTCCCCCGCTTTTTGTACCGGATGGCGGCACAGCTTGGGTGGCGCAGGAGGATTAAGGCGAATGGCGGCAGGGCAAGGGACCTGGGCCGCCGCCCCCGGGAGGAGGGCTGAAACGCGCGTCCCCGGAAATGGTGGCTGGCTGTTGACGGAAAAAGGGCGGGTGTAGTATAATACAAATGAAGTAAGATATACTACGAAGCAACGAATAAAGGAAGGAGATGCAGAGATGTCGACCTCTTTAATGCAGTTCCGGGTAGACGATGAGCTAAAGGCCCAGGCCACCGCTGTCTGCGAGAACCTGGGCATCGACCTGCCGACGGCGCTGCGCATCTTTATGAAGCGCACCGTCATCGCCAACGGGATTCCCTTCAGCATGACACTGCCCAAGGAGGACTATAAGTCCAGCAGGGCAGTCAGAGCGATGTATGCCCAGGGAGAAGCTGCAAAGAAAAACGGAACAGCGGATATGACGCTGGAAGAGATCAACGCTGAAATTGCAGCCGCCAGGGCGGAACAGGACGCCTTAAAGAGGGATGCGGGTAGGGAAGGGTGAGATATTATGCAGTGATTGATACCAACGTCCTGGTTTCGGCGCTGCTGAATCCTGCCTCAATCCCCGGGAAAATTTCTGCAGAGGCGATGGAAGGTAGCATAATACCGTTATATAATGATGAGATTATTGCGGAGTATAATAATGTGCTGCGCAGAATGAGAAGCTGTACCAATAGCTGAAGTGCGCAGATTGGCGAGCAAATTTTTTGACTGCCGATGCCAAAAAAGCGCAGGAATACTGTGTGTATTTCAAG
>JAAWGY010000007.1 GCA_022795575.1 Angelakisella sp.
CCTGGGGAGTTTCGCTCCTGCGGGAGCGACCAGGGCCTGCGCGGCCCTGGACCCGCGGCCCGGTAGCCCGGGCGGGCACAACCTGTGGGACAGGCCGCTTCGTTTCCCGCAGGGCGGCAGGCGCATTTTGGGCAACGCAGCCCCTAACTCCCCCCTTTGGTGATAATTGCCATGATTCATTCGCCGTCATTAGCCAAAACCTACAATCACCCGCCCAAAACCCCGCCCAATCGCAGAAAAAGACGAATCCACCCCCCGTTTTTGCGCCGTTTGCCCCAGGCCTGGTAAACTTTTGCAACATTTGCCGTGCGGGAATCTTGTGTTGCACCCGCTGCCGCTTTTCGGGTATCATTTGGGTACGGGAAACAACGCCATTTTTCGCAGGCAGAAGCGGCGCCGCGCCAAAGGAGGGGAGGGGCATGATCCAGCTTACCAGTCGGCAGCAGGCCCTCCTCCGGTTCTTGGGGGGGATGTCCTCCTATGTCCCGGTGCGGGAGCTGGCCCGGCAGTTCGGCTATAGCCAGCGGACCATCCGGTATGACCTGGAGGCGGTGGAAGCCTGGCTGCGGGAGCGGGGCGGAGCGCTCTCCAAAAAGCCCAAGGCCGGGGTGCTGCTGATGGCCGGGGAGGAGCTCCAGCAGCAGCTAAAGGCCGCCCTGACCGGTGGAGAGGCGGAGGCTTTGGAGAGGATCTATACCCCCAAGGAGCGGATGGACA
This sequence comes from Angelakisella sp., assembly GCA_022795575.1. Lineage (GTDB taxonomy): Bacteria > Bacillota > Clostridia > Oscillospirales > Ruminococcaceae > Angelakisella. The sequence continues at coordinate 718 of JAAWGY010000007.1, forward strand.
TCATCTATTACCGTCTCCTCTTTGGGGAGGGGACGATAAAGGCGGAGGAGCTGGCCGAATGCCTGGCCGTCAGCTCCCCAACGGTGATGCGGGATATCCGGGGGATGGCCCGGCGGATGGCCCAGCGTTCGCTTTCGGTTTGGGGCAAAAAGGGGGAGGGCTACCGCCTGACCGGGGAGGAAAGGGCGGTGCGGACCTGCCTGGTCCAGGGGCTGATCCAGCTGCTGGAGGGAGGGCGGAGCCCCACCCGGGCCAGCCTGACCAGCCGCCGGGTGGGGGAGCTGGCCCGGGGGAGCGGGCTTTCTGCCTTGGCCGCAGGCTACCTGGCCCCGGTGGACCTGGACGCCCTACGGGATCTGCTCCGGTACGCCCGGGAAACGGTCTATTACGCCATGCCGGAAAACGACGAGGTCCGGCTGCTCCTCTACCTGGGGGTGCTGGTCCGCAGAGCTTCCGCCGGCTTCGTCCTGGCCCCGGCGGGGGAGGGAGGAGCCGCAGGGGAGGAGCAGCGGGAGCAAAAGCTCGCGGCCCTTCTCACCACCCGGCTGGCCAGCCGCCTGCGGCTGGAGCTGCCGGAGGGAGAGGTGCAGGGCCTGGCCCGGCAGCTGATCTCCTGCAACCTGAAGTTCCCCCCAAAGCCGGACGACAAGCTGGCGGAGGAGCTGGCCTCTATTGTGGACGAGATGCTGGAGGTGCTCTGCTCCTTCCCCCTCTACGATATGCCGGATTTTTACCGGGATAAGCTGAAGGTGAACCTGCTGGCCCACCTCCGCCTCACCGTCAAAAAGCACCAGCTGCAAATCTCCTCCTCCAATCCCCTGCTGGCGCAGATGAAGGTGAATTACCCCGAAATCTTTACCGTGGTGTACCGGATGGAGGAGATCTTCCGCCGCCGTACCGGTATCCCCCTGGGGGAGGACGAGATCGGCTTTATCGCCATCCACATCGCCGCCAACGTGGAGGAGTGCAACCGCCTGCGGAGCAAGCGGGCGCTGATCGTCTGCAACACCGGCCAGGGGGCGGCGGTCATCCTGAAAAACCGCATCCGCAGCAACATCCCCCGGCTGGAGATCCGGGGCACCCTGGCCGCCCTGGACGCCGAAAGCGCCGACGCTTTGTCGGAGGTGGACTTGGTCATCAGCACGGTGGCCCTGCCCCCGCTGGAAAAGCCGGTCTTCCAGGTAAGCCCCATCATCTCCGCCGCGGAGATCGACCGCATCAGCAGCTACCTTAGCGGCCATATCACCGACCCGGAATCCCGCCAGCTGGCCCAGGGGCAGCAGTCCCGCCGGGTGGTGCTGGAGCAGCTGGCGGAAAAGTACCTCCCCAGCGGCCAGCGGGAACGGTTTTTAACCGAGCTGTCCGGCATCCTCCCCCTTGCCGGGGATCCCTCCGGACAGCCCCGGGGGGAGATGAGCGAGGAGAACATCATGTTCCAAAGCTCGATGATCCTGGCCAAGGTGGGCACCGCCCTTACCCAGCTACAGCAGGAGTTTGGCTTTCAGCTTACCCCGGAAAAGCTCTTTGGCCTCACCATCCACATCCTGATGTCCATCCCCCGGTGGCGCAAGGGCAGCTCCAACCGGGAGTACGCCAGCGAACAGTACAAGAACGACAACCTGCCGGTCTACGAGTTTCTGGCCCGCCAGCTGCGGGACGTATCGGAGGAGTACGGCATCCCCATCCCGGAGAAGGAGGCCCTGGCCCTGATGCGGTACTTCATCTGACAAAAAGCGCACATCTTAGTAGGCTAAACTATAGTTATTACAGCCTGTCTACCAAACAGGCGGAGAAAGGAAGGATCCCCTATGACCGAAACCATCCTCATCACCGGCGGCAAACTCCTGGATAAGAGCGAGGGCCTGCTGCTGGAGCAGAAGGACCTGCTGCTCCGGGACGGCCGCATCGCCGCCATAGGCCAGCAGCTGAGCGCCCCCGCCGGGGCCCGGGTCATCGATGCCGGCGGCTGCATTGTCTCCCCCGGCTTTATCGACATCCACGCCCACGTCTTCCCCGGACACAACAAGCTGGGCCTGGACGCCGACACCATCGGGGTGGAGAAGGGCGTCACCACCATCTGCGACGCCGGAACCGCCGGGCCGGAGAACATCGGGGAATTTATCGAGAAGGTCATCAAGCCCTCCCGCACCCGGATCTTCTCCGAGATGCACTTCTCCAAGCAGGGCCTTTTCATCACCCCGGAGGCGGACGACCCCGCCAAGTACGACCTGGCCCTGGCCGAGGAGGCCTACCACAGGCACAAGGAGTACATCGTGGCCATCAAGGCCCGGGCCAGCAACTCCACCGTGGGCAAGCTGGGCATCGTCCCCATCCGGGACGCCAAGAGCCTCTCCGCCAAGCTGGGCATCCCCCTCTATGTCCACATCGGCAACCCCCTGCCCTACATCGAGGAGGTGCTGGCGGTGATGGAGAAGGGGGACATGATTACCCACTCCTTCCACGGCAAGATCAACGGCCTGCTGGAGGACGGGAAGATCAAGCCCGAAACCCAGGCCGCCCGGGACCGGGGCGTCCTCTTCGACGTGGGCCACGGGGTGGCCAGCTTTAACTTCAACACCGCCCGCGCCGCCTTCTCCCAGGGCTTCCTCCCCGATGTCATCAGCACCGACCTGCACCAGGCCAACATCGACGGCCCGGTCTACAGCCTGCCTGTCACCATGGACAAGATGCTGGCCCTGGGCATCCCCCTGGCCGACTGCGTGGAGAAGGTGACTGCTGCCCCTGCCGCCATCCTCCGGATGAAGGAGCTGGGCAGGCTCCGGGAGGGGTACCTGGCCGATATCACCATCTTCCACCTGGAGGAGGGGGAGTACCACTACCAGGACGCCGACGGCAACAGCCTCAGCGGCACCCAGTCCATTCGCCCCGACTGGGCCATTGTTGGCGGCTCGGTGGAGCTGGAAAAGTAATACGGTTTGTAATTTATGTTAGGTATAGTCCAGAAAGGAGCGGTTTTTATGACAGAGCTGGAGCGAGTCCGGGACGTAGAGGCCCGGCTGGAGCTGGCAGAGGAGTTCCACGAGGCGGCGGAAAGGCATATCCCCGCCCTGTTGCAGGGCCTGGAGGAGCGGGGGGTTGCCTTTGACGAAAACGGCAGCATCGGCTTTATCTCCCACGCCATCGCCCTGGTCAAGCGGCTGGAGACAGGGGAAAAGGTAAAGCCCCTGGACGACGATGTCCTCTCTCAGCTGGAGGAGGAGGCCATCGACATCTCCCGCCAGGTGCTGCGGCCCATCGAGGAGGCCTACGGCGTGGCGCTGGACGATTCGGAGCTGGCCCTTGTGACCATCCATGTCCAGACGGCTATGGCCAAGGCGGAAAAGGCCCGGCGCAAGCAGCAGGGGTAACAAACAGACACAGCGTCTGTATCAAAAGAAAGGGGTTTTTATCATGGCAAAGAAGGTACTCATCGTTATTGGCGAACGGATGGGCAAGGGGGGCCATGTGGCCGACGGCATCCGCAAGGCAGGGGGCGAGGCCCACGTCATCCCCGGCATGGCCGCCGATATGAAGTTAGGCGACGTAATGCACGAGATGAACGCCGACCTGGGCATCAGCTTCTGCGGCAGCGGCGGGGCGGGGGCGCTGATGGCCTCCAACAAATACGGCTACAAGTGCCGCCACTCCATGCGCAGCGTCGACGAGGGCGTTACCGCCGTCCGGGACGGCATCAAGGTGCTGGGCTTTGGCTTTATGGACATCGAGGAGCTGGGCAAGCGGATTGTGGAGACCTACTACGAGGTCAACGGCCAGCCGGACGAGGCGTAAGCAGCAGGGAAGAGGGGGAAGGAAGCCATGGAAAGCACAGGTGTTTCCTGCTTAAGGACCGAAGAGCGGGAGTTTACCCTGGAGGCCTACGGCAAAAACCGGGAGGAGGCCGCGGGCGCGGTGTTCGCAAAGCTGAAAAAGGAGGTTTACGCCGCGGTCAAGGGGCTGATCCTCCACATGGAGCCCAAGGAGGTGTACCTCCTGAAGGAGGAGGAAAAAACCCAGGTCCAAAAGCTCCTTGGCTTCTTTGCCCCCCGGGAGATCCAAAACTACTACCTGAAGCTGCGGATTGTCGTCACCGTAAAGTATATGTAACCAGCGGGCCCGCCCCGGGGCGCTCCCCGGCAAAGGCCCGGATACGAGAGGAGAGGTACTATGTTTGAAGTTCTCATCAAGTCCCTGATTATCGGGGCACTGGGGGGCGCGGCGGTAGCCGCCGGTGCCGCCCGGATGTTCCACGCGCCGGAGATCCAGGCCATGGGCGCGTTCCGCACCCTGGGGGAAATCAACGCCTGCAAGGGCGACCCGGTCTCCCACTTTTCCTTTGGCCTCGGCTTCTTCTTTAACGCCGCCGGTTCGGTTATCGGCGCCGGCGCCCTGACACAGGACGTGCTGCACCGCATCGTCCCCAACTGGGCCGCCGCCGCCCTGCTGGTGAAGAACAAGAAGGTGGAGGAGACCCTGTATGACCCCGCCCGGATGGGCGTTATGGGAGCCATCATCGGTGCCGTGGTGGTGGCGGCGCTGAACCTGCTGGCCAACGCCATCCCGGAGTCCCTGGCGGTAATCGCCAGCGGCATCCTTTCCCCCGCCGCCAACCTGATGATCAACACCGTCATGCCCATTATCTTCTGGCTTGCCGCCCTGGACGCCGGCAAAATCACCGGTATTTGGGGCACCGTGCTGGGGGGGCTTGCTTACCTGATTATGGGCAACGCCGTTCCCGGGTGCGTGCTGGGCATCATCGTTGGCCAGTCGGTGGAAGACAACGGCTACAACAAGACCGTCAAGGTTATGCTGGCAGTCATCGCCGCCCTGTTTATCGTCATCGGTATCGGCCGCGGGTTCTGGGGCAAGCTGATCCTGGCTTTCTCCAACTTCTTAGGCTAAGCGGCAGGCAGAGAGGAGAGTTATTATCATGAATAAACTGCGTAAAGCTCTTATGACCGACTGGACCTTTCCCATCCTGACTGCCCTGCTGGGCGCGGCCATGATCGGGGGCGGTCATATGCTGATTGTCCACGGCTTCGGCTTCTTCAACGAGATTGCACAGGCCGAGATGATCAAGCAGGGCATGGCCAACGGCGACTGGGCCGCACCGGTGGGCTACGCCGCCGGCTTCCTCCTTGCCCGCATCATGGAAGGCCCTCTGGTTGGTATTCTGGACATTGGCGGATCCTTTATGACCGGCGTAGGCACCGGCCTGACTGCTCTGTTTATGTCCATGGGGCTGGATTTCCTGGTGACAAACTTTATCCTTGCCCTGCTGGTGGGCGCTGGCATCGGCGCTGCTTTGGGTGTCATCATCATTGTAGTTAAAAAGGCGATGCCCTCCGGCATGGCGGCCTCCGGCACCAACATCATGATGGGCGCCGGCAACGCCACCGGCCGCTACCTGGGGCCGCTGATTGTTCTTTCCGCCATCAGCTACAGCATCCCCGCCGGCATCGGCTCGGTCATTGGCGCCGCCATCTTCCACAAGATGGGCAAGCCCATTGTGGGTGGCGCCATCCTGGGGGCCATGTTCCTGGCCTTCCTCTTCCCCATTCCTGTCTGATAGCTATATCAAAAGCATCTGCCGCAGCAGGGGTGTTTTGCCTGCTGCGGCAGCAGGTAGCGCTTTAAGGGGGAAGGAGTTTCGCTCCTGCGGGAGCGACCAAAGGCGTTGCCTTTGGAAACCACCGCCCTTTGAAAAGGGCGGCCCTAAACTTTGCGCGCCTGCGGCGTTAGGGCGGCAGGCGGCTGTTGGTGCGGAAGGCGCTGCAAGGGGAAGCATTAAAAAATGGTTTTTTAACCTGTCGGGAGAAGTTGCTGCCGGTGCGGAAGCTGCTGCGAAAGGAAAACAAAAAAATCATTTTTTAGGCTGCGGGAGATGATGCTTCCGCACCTTGCAGGCAGCTGCCGCTACCACCCCGAAGGGCGGGAAAGTTTCGGTCAAGCCTTTTCAAAGGCTTGCAGGTCCAGGGCAGAGCCCTGGTCGTCCTCCGCAGAGGACGAAATCCCCCCTAAGAGCGCCAAGCAAAGAGCACAAACCCCATATCCTGTAACGTGAGGTGAACGAGAAATGGCATCGATTTATGAACGGAACGGCCTGCGCAGGGTGATCAATGCCAGCGGACGGATGACCGCCCTGGGGGTTTCCACCATCCATGACGAGACGGGGAAGGCCCTGGTGGAGGCCGCGCAGAATTATGTGGTGATTGATGAGCTTATCGACCGGGTGGGGGAGATGATCTGTCCCTTTACCGGCGCGGAGGGCAGCTGCCCCACCGCCAATACCTCGGCGGCTATCTGCCTTTCCATCGCCGCGGTGATGACCGGCCCCAACATCGACCTGGTGGAGCGGATCCCGGATACCCGGGGGCTGAAAAATGAGGTCATCATCCAGAAGGGGCACTGTGTCAACTATGGGGCCCCTGTTACACAGATGATCCGTACCGTGGGGGCGGTGCCGGTGGAGGTGGGCCACGCCAATAAGGTGATTCCGGAGAATATCGCCGGGGCCATCACCGAAAGGACCGCCGCCCTCCTCTATGTCAAGAGCCACCACTGTGTCCAGAAGGGGATGGTGTCCATTGAGGAGATGGTCGCCATCGCCCACAGCCACGGCCTGCCCCTGATTGTGGACGCCTCTGCGGAGGAGGACCTGCGGAAATACGTGGCCCTGGGGGCGGATCTGGTCTGCTACAGCGGGGCCAAGGCCATCGAGGGGCCTACATCCGGCTTTATCACCGGGCGCAAGGACCTTACCGATGCCGCCAAGCTCCACTATAAGGGGATCGGCCGGCCGATGAAGGTGGGCAAGGAGAGCATGATGGGGCTGGTGAAGGCCCTGGAGCTCTACGAGGCCCGGGACCAGGAGGCCCATTGCAGGGAGCTGAACGCCGTTGTGGACCGGCTGGCCTCCCTGCTGGAGGGCCTGCCCCACATCCGGGTGGGGAAATCCACTGATGAGGCGGGGCGGAGCATCAGCCGGGTACGGGTAGATGTGCTGCCCGACTGCCCCCTTACCGCACAGCAGATCGGCGACCGGCTTAAGAGCGGCAACCCGGCGGTTTTTACCCGGGACCACTTCCTCAACGTCGGGACCATCTTCTTTGATCCCCGGCCCATGCTGCCGGGGGACGCCGAGGCCATCGCTGCCCGGATGAAGGAGATCCTAAAGGGATAAATTCAGGAAAGGAGCACGTTTTACCATGGGATTTGAACGACTGGATTTTTACAAGGGCAAGGTGATGATCAACCTTTTGGCCCGGGACCTGGACAACGCGGTGGCGGTATCGGAGGCGCTGGACGGCCACGTTCTGGTGGGGGTGCTCACCAAGAGCTACCCCACGGTGGAGGCCTGCGTGGCGGATGTAAAGGCGTACCTGCAAAAGCTAAAGAACGTCTCGGTGGGCCTGGGGGCGGGGGATCCCAAGCAGTGGAAGATGGTGGCGGAGGTAGCCGCACAGACTGACCCGGGCCACGCCAACGAGGTGTTCACCGGGGCGATGTACTGCCAGGGGGCGCTGGCGGCGGCGGGCTGCACCCACACGGTGGTTAACTGCCTGATGAGCCCCACCGGCACGCCGGGCAAGGTGAAGATCTCTACCGGGCCGGTGAGCTGCCAAGGAAAGGACCTCATTGTGGACGTGGAGGACGCCATGGCGCTGATGCGCGACCTGGGGCTTCCCTCCATCAAGTACTACGACATCCACGGCACCGCCCACCTGGAGGAGCTGAAGGTGGTGGCGGCTGCGGCGGTCAAGGCGGGGATTCCCATCATGGAGCCTACCGGCGGCATCTCCCCTGATAACGTCCGGGAGATCGTCAAGATTTGCCACGATGCGGGGTGTCAGTATATCATCCCCCATATCTACACCTCTATCATCGATAAGGAGACTAAGCTGACCAGCGTGGAGCTGGCGGTTAAGTCCTTTGAGGAGGTCAAGGCGGCGATTGGCTAAGGGGCCTGTCGCCCGTTATGTGCCCGCCGGGGCTTCCCGGCCGCAGGTCCAGGGCCGCGCAGGCCCTGGTCGCCCGCCGCAGCGGGCGAAACTCCCCAGGACGACTATAACAACGGCAGGGCTTGTGTTTTTGGCACAGGCCCTGCCGTTCTGTTGTAGGCCGTCAGGCCGCGGTTTTTTACTGCGGCGTTTGGGTGGGGATGGGGGCTATTGCGGGTTTTCGCCCTGCTGGCCAGGAAGCGCAAACCGCGGCCGGGGTTAGGTGTAGCCGCTTTCTCCCCAAAACAGCCCGCCGCGCGCCGTAGGCGCTGGAGGCGGGCGCATTTTGGGTCCACCGGCGTAAAAGCCTGTCCGTTCGCAGCTTATTTGTCCTTTTGCGAAAGGGGCTTGCTGTTTTTCTGCGTTGGGTTAGGTGGGGCAGACCTTTGGTTTTAGTGGCCTTTCTTAGGTAGTACGTAACTGAAAAGGTGCCTCCGGCGGATTTTGATTCCCTGCGGGGGTGTGCTGGGTGTTTTGTTTGTGCTCTGTTGCTCCATTTCGTTGTGGGAGCGCATTTTGGGCCCGCCGGCCCAAAACCCCGCCACCCCCAAAATCCCCGCCACCCGTTTGTTGACATTCCTCCCGGGAAATACTACAATAAAAGGAAACAAACGAGCTGCGCCGCGGTGCCGCATTTGCGGCCCAAGAGGGAACACGGTGAAACCCCGTGACAGCCCCCGCTGCTGTAAGCCGGACAAACGGTCTGTACCCACTGGCGGTTGCTATGCCGGGAAGGGGACCGGGAGGAGGATGGCGAGTCAGAAGACCTGCCGCGGCCGCAGGAACACGCAGGCTTTCCGGGCGGGAGAGCGGCGGAGATCCCCGGGGAGCAGCTTCCCCGGGGTATCCGGCGTTTCCCACAAAGAGAACCCGCGGGGCTCTCTTTTCTTTTTGGGAGGTGAGGAGGAATGACGGACAGGCCCACAGAGGGAAAGCCCCTGCGCCGGGGCTGGACCACCGGCAGCTGCGCCGCTGCCGCCGCCCGTGCCGCCGCCCGGCTGCTCTTTGCCGGGGAGGCGGCGGAGGCGGTCCGGCTCCGGACGCCGGGGGGGGCCGTCCTCACCCTGCCGGTGGAGACGCTGGAGCGCCGGGGGGATACCGCCTCCTGCGGTGTCCGCAAGGACGCCGGGGACGACCCGGACGTCACCCACGGGCTGGTGGTCTTTGCCGACCTGTCGGTCCGGGAGCGGGGGGGAGAGGGGCTGCGGCTGACCCTGACCGGCGGGGAGGGGGTGGGCACCGTCACCCTGCCGGGGCTGGAGCAGCCGGTGGGGGAGGCGGCCATCAACCGGGTGCCCCGGCGGATGATCCAGGAGGGAATCCGGGAGGAGGCGGAGCGGGCCGGCTTTGCCGGGGCGGTGTTGGTGTCTGTCCGGGTTCCCGGGGGGGAGACGGCGGCGGAAAGGACCTTCAACCCCCGGCTGGGCATTGTGGGGGGGATCTCCATCCTGGGCACCACCGGTATTGTGGAGCCCATGAGCGAAAGCGCCTTTACCGCCACCATCCGGGCGGAGCTCTCGGTGCTGGCGGCGGCAGGGGAGCAGGGGGTGATCCTGACCCCGGGGAACTACGGCCGGGACTTTTTGCGGGAGATGGAGGCGGTGCCGGACCGGCTGGCGGTAAAGTGCGGCAACTTTTTGGGGGAGGCCCTGGGGATGGCGGCGGAGCTGGGCTTTCGCCGGGTGCTGATAGCAGGGCACCTGGGCAAGCTGGTAAAGCTGGCCGGGGGGATGCTGAACACCCACTCCCGGTACGGGGACTGCCGGATGGAGCTGCTCTGCGCCCACGCCGCCCTTGCGGGGGCGGGGCAGGAGGTGGCCCGGGGGGTGATGGCCTCCGCCACCACCGTCCAGGGGGCGGGGGTGCTGGCAGAGGCGGGGCTGCTGGAGGCCACCATGGCCTCCCTTGCGGCAAGGATCGAGGAGACGGTATCCCGCCGGGCGGGCCCCGGGGTGGCGGCGGGGGTGATGGCCTACCTGCCGGGGGCGGGGGTGGTGCTGGCTACCTCCCGGGCCCCGGCGCTGCTGGCGGAGCTTTGCGGGGGCGTGCCCCGAAAGACGGGGTGCCCGGATTTTTCCCAGGGGGATTGCAAGGAGAAAAGCGCAGAAAATCCCAGCATTTTCGACCCGGCCAAGCACCCTTCCGGGTGTAGTGGCTTTTGGGACACGCCCAAGGAAGAGGAGGAAGGACGATGAGCCAAACAGGTAAGCTTTACGGTGTGGGGGTGGGACCCGGGGACCCGGGGCTCCTCACCCTGCGGGCGGCGGAGGTGATCCGGGACTGCCCGGTGCTGGCGGTGCCGGTCTCCGGCGGGGAGCGGCAGCTGGCCCTGGAGATCGTCCGGCAGGCGGTGCCGGAGGCGGCGGCAAAGGAGCTGCTGCGGCTGGACTTCCCCATGGTCCACGACAGGGCCCGCCTTCGCCAAAGCCACGACCAGGCCGCCGCCCGGGTGATGGCGGTGCTGGATACCGGGCGGGACGTGGCGATGCTGAGCCTGGGGGACCCCTCCCTCTACGCCACCTACAGCCCCATCCAGGAGCGGGTGCTGGCGGCGGGGTATCAGGCTGTCACCATCCCCGGGGTGCCCAGCTTCTGCGCCGTGGCGGCCCGGCTGAACATGAGCCTGACAAGGCCCCACCTGCCGGTGCACATCATCCCGGGGGGATACCCCGGGGTGGAGGAGGCGCTGAAGGCCCCCGGAACCAAGGTGCTGATGAAGGCGGGCAAGGAGGCGGCCCGGGTGGCCGGGCTGCTCAGGGACCGTCCCCACGCCGCCCGGATGGTGAGCGACTGCGGCCTGCCCACCGAGGAGGTCTGGGAGGACCTTTCCCGGGTGGAGGGGCAGCGGAGCTACTTTTCCACCATCCTGATCCGGGAGGAGGGGTGAAATGGTACACATCGTAGGGGCGGGCTGCGGCGCCGCCGACCTGATCACGGTGCGGGGCGCGGGGCTGCTGGCAAGGGCGGACCAGGTCATCTACGCCGGCAGCCTGGTGAACCCGGAGCTGCTAAACTACACCCGCTCCGGCACCCCCTGCCACGACAGCGCCCGCCTCACCCTGGAGGAGGTACTGGCCCTCATCGAGGCGGGGGAGCGCAGGGGCTGGACCACCGTGCGGCTCCACACCGGGGACCCCTCCCTTTACGGGGCCATCCGGGAGCAGATGGACGCCATGAGGGAGCGGGGCATCCCCTTTGACGTCACCCCGGGGGTATCCAGCCTTTGCGGGGCGGCGGCGGCGCTGCCGGCGGAATACACCCTGCCCGGGGTGAGCCAAAGCCTCATCATCACCCGGATGGCGGGGCGTACCCCGGTGCCGGAGGGGGAGGCCCTTTGCCGCCTTGCCGCTCACGGGGCAAGCATGGCGCTGTTTTTAAGCGCCGGGATGCTCCGGCAGGTGGCAGAGGAGCTGCTGGCAGGGGGGGCCTACCGCCCGGACACCCCAGCGGCCATCGTCTATAAGGCCAGCTGGCCGGAGGAGGCGGTGTACCGCTGCACAGTATCCACCCTGGAGGAGACCGCCCGGGCGGAGGGCATCACCCAAACGGCGCTGATTTTGGTGGGGGATTTCCTGGGGGATGACTACCGCCGCAGCGCGCTGTACCACCCGGACTTTTCCCACGGCTTCCGGACCAAAAAGGAGTGAAGAGGATGGAGCTGCGGATCATCGCCTTTACCCCCCGGGGCGCCCTGCTGGCCCGGGAGCTTTCGGCGGGGCTGGAGGCGCTGGGCCACCGCTGCGCCGCCTGCTCCTTCCGCGCCTTCCCGGGGGCGGACGGCAGGGAGGCCCTCCCCGCCCTGGAGCGGCAGAGCCTTTCCCAGTGGACCGGCGCCGCCTTCCGGGAGGCAGAGGGGCTGATCTTTGTTTCGGCCTGCGGCATCGCCGTACGGGCTATGGCTCCTTACCTCCAAAGCAAGCACGCCGACCCCGGGGTGGTGGCGGTGGACGAGGGGGGGCGGTTTGCGGTGCCCCTCCTCTCCGGCCACACCGGGGGGGCCAACCGGCTGGCCCGGCAGATTGCCGCCATCACCGGGGGGGTGGCGGCAGTGACCACCGCCACCGACGGCGCGGGGCTGCTGGCCATCGACGACTGGGCGGCAGAAAACGGCTGGCGGCTGGAGGAGCCGGACCGGGTAAAGGCCATCTCCGCCGCCCTGCTGGCGGGAGGGCGGGTGTCCTTTCGCAGCGACTTCCCGGTCCGGGGGCCGCTGCCCCGGGGGTATCTGCCGGGGGAGCGCGCCCCAAGGCTGTGGTTCACCATGAGCAGCGCCCCGGCAGGGGAGGCCCTGAAGGTGCTGCCCCCCGCCCTTTGGGTGGGGATCGGCTGCCGGAGGGGGGCCCCGCCGGAGCAGATCGCCGCCGCCGTGGAGGCCGCCCTGGCGGCGGGGGGGTTCTCTCCCCTGTCGGTGGCGGGGGCGGCCACCATCCACCGCAAGCGGGACGAGCCTGGGCTGCTGGAATACTGCCGCCGGATGGGCTGGCCGCTGCAAAGCTTTTCCCCGGAGGAGCTGGCGGCGGTGCCGGGGCGCTTTTCCGCCTCCCCCTTTGTCCGGGAGGTAACAGGGGTGGATAACGTCTGCGAGCGCGCCGCGGTGCTGGCCGGGGGCGGGCGGCTGGCGGTGGGCAAGACGGTACGGGACGGCGCCACCGCCGCTATCGCCGCCGGGGAGGTTCTCCTGCGGCTGGAGAAAAAGGAGGAGACAGGATGAGACAGGAATGGGAGGCGCTGTACCAGGCGGCGCTGGCGGTGGCAAAGCCCAAAAAGCTTTCGGAACAGATGGAGGCCGGATGGGTGGGGGCGGCGGTGCTTGGCGCCGGGGGACGGATCTACACCGGGGTTTGCATCGACACCGACTGCTCCCTGGGCTTTTGTGCCGAGCGGGCTGCTCTTGCCGCCATGTTCACCGCCGGGGAGTACCGGGCCCAAAGAGTCTGCGCCGTTGCTGCCGACGGCCGGGTGCTGTCCCCCTGCGGCGCCTGCCGGGAGTTTATGATGCAGCTGGGGGAGGGGGCCGGGGAGATTGAGGTGCTGTTGGACAGAGAGGGCCGGACGGCGGCGCTCCGGGAGCTGATGCCCGAGGCGTGGCGCTGAAGGGAGCGGATAGAATGGGTAAGATTTATGTTGTGGGCATCGGCCCCGGCGGGGCCGGGCAGACCACCCCCCGGGCGGAGGCCGCCCTGGCCGCCAGCGACGCGCTGGTGGGGTATACCACTTACATCGACCTCATCCGGGACCGGTACCCGGAAAAGGAGCTGGTGGCCACCCCCATGACCACCGAGGTGGAGCGGTGCAAAACCTGCCGGGACCTTGCCCTGGCGGGGCGGACCGCCGCCATGGTCTGCGGCGGGGACGCCGGGGTGTACGGCATGGCGGGGCTGGTGTACCAGGTCTGCGCCGGCTGCCCGGAGGTGGAGATCGAGGTCATCCCCGGGGTGACAGCCGCCACGGCGGGGGCGGCGCTGCTGGGGGCCCCCCTGATCCACGACTTTGCCGCCGTCTCCCTCAGCGACGCCCTCACCCCCTGGGAGACCATCGCCCGGCGGCTGGAGCTGGCGGCGGAGGGGGACTTTGTCCTCTGCCTCTACAACCCCGCCAGCAGGCGGCGCCCGGATACCCTCCGCCAGGCGGCGGCGCTGCTGCTGCGGCACCGCTCCCCGGACACCCCCTGCGGCCTGGCCCGGAGGGTGGGCCGGCCGGGGGAGGAGGCCAAAATCTGCACCCTAAGGGAGCTGGGGGAGCAGCAGGCGGATATGTTTACCACCGTCTTTGTGGGCAGCAGCCAGACCCGGGTGGTAAACGGGCGGTTAGTCACTCCCCGGGGGTACGAGCAGAAGGGGACGCTGTAGCATGGAAAAGGGCGGCATTGTGGTTTTTGGCGGCACGGCGGAGGGCCGGGAGTTGGCCCTGGCCATCTGCCGCCGCTGCCCCGGCCGGGAGGTTTGGGTGTCGGTGGCCACCGGCTGCGGCCGGGAGCTGCTGGAGCAGGGCAGGCCGGAGAACCTCCGCCTCCGGGAGGGGCGGCTGGACCGGGAGGGGATGGCGGGCTTTTTCCGCCAGGGGGGCTTTGCCGCCGCGGTGGACGCCACCCACCCCTACGCCCGGGAGGTATCCCAAAACCTCCGGCTGGCCTGCCGGGAGGCGGGCCTCCCCTGCCTCGGCCTCCGGCGGGAGGCCACCCCCCTCCCCGGCTGCCGGGTGGCGGAGGACATCCGGGGGGCGGCGGCGGTCTGCCGGGAGCTCCCCGGCAACATCCTGCTGGCCACCGGCGCCAAGGAGCTGCCCGCCTTCTGCCGGGAGCTGGGGACGCCGGAGCGGGTGTTCCCCCGGGTTCTGCCGGTGGAGGAGAGCCTGAGACAGTGCCGCCGGGCCGGCATCCCCGCCCGGCAGATTGTCGCCATGATGGGCCCCTTTTCCCGGGGGCTGAATCTGGCGCTGATGGAACAGCTTTCCATCGCTGTCCTCGTCACCAAGGACGGCGGGGCGGCGGGGGGGATGCCGGAGAAGCTGGACGCCGCCCGGGAACACGGGGCGGAGGTGGTGGTGATCCGCCGCCCGCCCCAGGAGGAGGGGCTTACGCAGGAGGAGATGATCGCCAGGCTGGCGGAGATCTTGGGACTGGGGCAGGAGGGCGGAGCGTCCCCTCTGCCCGGGGGGAAGGAGGCGAGGGGATGAAGGTATCCCTGATCGGCATGGGGCCCGGCAGCCCGTCGCTGCTGACCCGGGCGGCGGAGGAGGCAGCGGCCGGGGCGTCGCTGCTGGTGGGCTCTGCCCGGCTGCTGGAGCCGTACCAAAGGGCGGGGCGGCGCTGCCGGGAGGCAATACTGGCCCCGGCGGTGCTCCGCGTCCTCCGGGAGGAGCAGCCGGAGACGGCGGCGGTGCTCCTTTCCGGGGACCTGGGCTTTTACAGCGGGGCAAAAAGCCTGCTGCCCCTGCTCCGGGAGGCGGGGGTGGAGACGGTCTGCCACTGCGGCATCTCCTCGCTGCAATACCTCTGCGGCAGGCTGGGCCGTCCCTGGGAGGATATCCACACCGCCAGCGCCCACGGCAGGGCCTGCGACCCGGCAGCGCTGCTGCGCCGCTGGGGCACCGTTTTTTTCCTCACCGGGGAAAAACCGGGCCAGACCCCCGGGGACCTCTGCCACAGGCTGGCGGAGGAGGGGCTTGGCGGCGCGCGGGTTTGGGTGGGCTCCCGGCTCTCCTACCCGGAGGAGGCCATCGCGGCGGGCCGGGCGGAGGAGCTTGCCGGCAGGGCTTTCCCCTCCCCCTCGGTGCTGCTGGCGGAGGGGGAGCCGCCCCCCGCCCCCTGGCCCTATGTCACCCCCGGCATCCCGGACCACCGGTTTGTCCGGGGGCAGGTGCCCATGACCAAGGCGGAGGTCCGGGGGGTGGCGGTGGGCAAGCTCCGCGTCGCCCCGGGGGATACCCTTTGGGACGTGGGGGCCGGGACGGGGAGCGTGGCGGTGGAGATGGCGCTGCTGGCCCGGGAGGGCCGGGTTTTCGCCATCGAAAAAGGGGCGGAGGGCTGCGCCCTCATCCTGGAGAACGCCCAAAGGCTGGGGGCCCGGAATCTGGTGGTGGTACAGGGGGAGGCCCCCGGGGCGCTGGAGCCCCTCCATCCCCCGGACGGGGTGTTCATCGGGGGGAGCGGCGGCAGGCTCCGGGAGATTTTGGAGGCCGTCCTCCGCAAAAACCCCCGGGCGCGGGTGGTCATCGCCGCCGTCACCCTGGAGACGCTGGCCCAAGCCTCCGCCGCCCTGGCGGAGCTGCCCTTTGGGGAGACCGAGGTGGTGCAGATCACCGCCGCCCGGGCACGGGCGGCGGGGCGGTACCACCTGATGGAAGGCCAGAACCCGGTGTTCCTGCTGCGGGGGGAGGGGAAGGGGCCGGACGAATGGGAGGGATGACCATGGCAGCTATCGATATCCCCCGGCTGATGATCGCCGCCCCGGCCAGCGGCAGCGGCAAAACCACCGTCACCTGCGCCCTGCTGGCGGCGCTGGCGGCGGCGGGGGAGCGGCCCGCCGCCGCCAAGTGCGGCCCGGATTACATCGACCCCATGTTCCATACCGCCGTCACCGGGGCCCCCTCCCGCAGCCTGGACCTTTGGCTGCTGCCGGAAAACCGGGTGCTGGAATCCCTCCGGCGGGGGTGCCGGGGGGCCTCCATAGCGGTGCTGGAGGGGGTGATGGGCTACTACGACGGCCTGGGGGGGGATTCTGCCACCGCCAGCAGCTTCCACCTGGCCCGGGTGACAGAGACGCCGGTGGTGCTGGTGCTCCGGTGCCGGGGGATGTCCGCCCTTACCGCCGCCGCGGTGGTAAGGGGCATCCGGGATTTCCGGCCCCAAAGCGGCATCGCCGCCCTGCTCCTCAACGGCGTCTCCCCCGCCGCCTACCCCCGGATGAAGGGGGTGCTGGAGGCGGAAACCGGCCTGCCGGTGGCGGGCTTTCTGCCCCCTATGCCGGAATGCGGGCTGGAGAGCCGCCACCTGGGGCTGGTGGCCCCGGGGGAGCTCCCCGGCCTGGGGGACAAGGTGGCCCGGCTGGCCGCCGCCCTCCGTGAGCACGCCGACCTATCGCTGCTGGCCCGGGTGGCAGGGAGCGCCCCGCCCCTAACCTACGCCCCGCCGGATCCGGAGCCGCCGGGGGAGTCGGTGGGGGTGGCTGTGGCGGAGGACGCCGCCTTTTCCTTCTACTACCCGGACAGCTTGGAGCTGCTGACAGAGGCCGGGGCCCGGCTGCTGCCCTTTTCCCCCATCCGGGACAGCGCCCTGCCGGCAGAGGCGGCGGGGCTGCTGCTGGGGGGCGGCTACCCGGAGCTCTTTGCCCGGGAGCTGGCGGAAAACGAGGCCATGGGCCAGGCGGTAAGGGCCGCGGTGGCGGGGGGGATGCCCGCGGTGGCCGAGTGCGGGGGCTTTTTGTACCTCCACCAGGGGCTGGCGGACGCCGAAGGAAGGGTTTGGCCCATGGCGGGGGTGTTCCCCGGGGAGGCCAAAAGCAGCGGCAGGCTAAAGCGGTTCGGCTACGGAACCCTCACCGCCCGGGGGGACGGCCTGCTGCTGGGGGCCGGGGAGAGCATCCCCGCCCACAGCTTCCACTACTACCAAAGCAGCTGCCCCGGGGAGGACTTCACCTTCTGCAAGGCGGGGGGCCGGGGCTGGGCCGAGGGCTGGCAGAGCCGCAGCCTCTACGCCGGGTTCCCCCACCTCCACTTTGGGGGGCGGCAGGGGCTGGCGGGGCGCTTTTTGGCGGCCTGCCGGGAGTACCGGAAAGGGAGGACTGGGGAATGATGACAATCGCCGAGATGGCGGCAAGCTGCCGTTGGCCGGACCGGGAGGCGGAGCGGGCCAGCCGGGCCCGGTGGGATTCCATCGCCAAGCCCCTCCACGGCCTGGGGCTGCTGGAGGACGCGGTGGTGAGGATCTGCGCCGTTACCGGGGATCCGGACTGCCCCCTAAGGCCCCGGGGGGTGGCGGTGTTCTGTGCCGATAACGGGGTGGTGGCCCAGGGCGTCACCCAGACGGGGCAGGAGGTGACGGCCATTGTGGCGGAGAACATGACCCGGGGGGAGACCAGCGTCTGCAAAATGGCGGCCCAGGCGGGGGCGGAGGTGTTCCCGGTGGATATGGGGATGGCCACCCGGCCCGGCTGCCCGGGGCTTTTGGACCGGCGGCAGGGGGACGGCACCGCCGATTTTACCCTGGGCCCCGCCATGAGCCGGGCCCAGGCGGAGGCCTGCCTTTGGGCGGGGTACCGGCTGGCCCGGGAGCTGGCGGAAAAGGGGTACCGGCTGCTGGCGGCGGGGGAGATGGGCATCGGCAACACCACGACCAGCAGCGCGGTGGCCTCGGTGCTGCTGCGGGAGGAGCCGGAGGGGCTCACCGGCCGGGGGGCGGGGCTCACCGGGGAGGGGCTGCGGCGGAAGGTTGCGGCCATCCGCCGGGGGATCGCCTGCAACCGCCCGGACCCCGCCGACCCGGTGGAGGTGCTGGCCAAGGTGGGGGGCTTTGACATCGCCGCCATGGCAGGGTTCTACCTGGGGGCCTCCGCCGCCGGGGTGCCGGTGGTGCTGGACGGCTTTATCTCGGCGGTGGCGGCGCTATCGGCCTGCCGGCTGGCCCCGGCGGCGGGGGCGGGGATGATCGCCAGCCACTGCTCCGGGGAGCCGGGGGCCCGGCGGGTGCTGGATGCCCTGGGCCTTGCGCCGGTGATGACGGCGGGGTTTTGCCTGGGGGAGGGCACCGGGGCGGTGGCGCTGCTGCCCCTGCTGGACATGGCGGCGGCGGTGTACCGGGAGATGAGCACCTTCGGGGACATCGCGGTGGAGGCCTACCGGCCGCTGGTGTAGCCGCCGTCCCCGGGGGCAAGATCGAGGAGCCGGGAATGGAGAAGGGAGGCGGAGGGGATGATCATCCTGCTGACCGGGGGGAGCGCCAGCGGCAAAAGCGGTTGGGCGGAGGGCCTGGCCGCCGCCCTCCACCGCCGCAGCGGCGGGGCGCTCCTCTACCTTGCCACCATGGCGGCGGAGGACGGGGAGAGCCGCCGCCGGGTGGCCCGCCACCGGGCCCAGCGGGCGGGCAGGGGCTTTTTGACGGTGGAGCGCCCCGCCGGGCTAAGGGAGCTGACCCTCCCCCCGGGGGCCACCGTCCTGCTGGAGGACCTGGGCAACCTTGCCGCCAACGAGCTCTACCGCCCCGGGGGCGGCGGGGCGGGGGCGGTGCTGGACGGTCTGGAGCGCCTCTGCCGCCGGGCGGCAAACCTGGTGGTGGTGGGCAACGAGGTCTTCGCCGACGGGGAGGACTGGGACCGGGGGATGGCGGATTACCTCCGGCTGCTGGCCACGGCCCACGCCGCCTGCGCCGCCCGGGCCGACGCCGCCGGCACGGTGGCCTGCGGCATCCCCCTGTGGTATAAGCGCCCGGAGGGGCCGGAATTCGATGCATTGCGAGAGGAGGCGGACCCGGGATGACGTGGCTAAAGCCGGTGATCATCGCGTTTTCCATGTACTCCGCCATCCCCATGCCCCGGGTGGAGTGGGACCGGGAGGGGATGCGGTACGCCCTCTGCGCCTTCCCCCTGGTGGGGCTGGCGGCGGGGGCGGCGCTGTGGTGCTGGTGGTGGCTCTGCGGCCTGCTGGGGCTGGGGCAGCTGCTGGCGGCGGCGGGGATGACGCTGCTGCCCCTGCTGGTCAGCGGGGGCATCCACATGGACGGCCTCTGTGACACCGCCGACGCCATCGCCTCCCGCCAGGGGCCGGAAAAACGGCTGGAGATCCTCCGGGACCCCCGGGCCGGGGCCTTTGGGGTGATGGGGGTTTGCGGCTGCCTGCTGCTGAGCTGCGGCCTTTGGGATACCCTGCTGGCCTCCGCCGGGGCCGGGGCCTTTGGGGCGGTGACGGTGGGGTTTGTGCTGTCCCGGGCCCTCAGCGGGCTGGCGGTGGCCACCTTCCCCCTGGCCAAAAGCAGCGGGCTGGCGCACACCTTCGCCACCGGGGCGGACAAAAGGGCGGTGATCCTCATCACCAGCCTTACCGCCGGGATGGCGGCGCTGGGGATGGTGCTGCTGGCCCCGGTGCCGGGGCTGTGGGGCCTTGCCGGGGCGGCGGCGGCGGTGCTCCATTACCGGCTGGTCTGCCGGGACTTCGGGGGCACCACCGGGGACCTGGCGGGGTACTTCCTCACCCTCTGCGAGCTGGGGATCCTGCTGGGGGCCACCCTGGGGCAGTCGGCCATGAGATGAGAAATAAGAGCCTATTCAGGATCTCCCGGTGCGCCGAATGGACGGGTATTTTTGCGTCCTGCAAGGCAAAAAACCTCGGAGCCCTCCGGGCACGTCTGCTTCGCAGAATACTTGCTGTATTGCAAGATTTTTTAACGTAGCAGGGCGGAAAAATACTCGTTCAAGCGGCGTACAGGGAGATTCTGAAATAGGCTCTAAGGAGGGATACGGGATGATACTGGTAACAGGCGGGGCGGGGCAGGGCAAGCTGAGCTGGGCCCTGGCACACGGCGGGTACCCCCCGGAGGCGGCCTCCCCCCGGCCGGAGGCGGACGCCCCCGTCCTCACCGGGCTGGAGGCGCTGGTGGGGGAGGCCCTGGACCGGGGGGAGGACCCGGCAGCGCTGCTCCCGGCCCTGCTGGCCAAGGAGTACGTTCTCTGCCGGGAGGTGGGCTGCGGCGTCGTCCCCATCCACCCGGCGGAGCGCCGCTGGCGGGAGGAGGTGGGGCGCCTCTGCTGCCGGCTGGCGAGGGAGGCGGCGGGGGTGGTGCGCCTCTGGTGCGGCATCCCCGTCTGGCTCAAGGGGGGTGAGGGCGGATGCCATACCTGGAGCTGATCCGCCACGCCATGACCCGGGGGAACCTGGAGCGGCGGTGGACCGGCACCACCGACCAGCCCCTCTGCCCGGAGGGGATCGCCCTGGCCCGGCGGTGCGCCCGGCCCCCGGAGCGGATCCCCCGCCGGGTGTGGGTGAGCCCCCTCCTCCGCTGCCGGGAGACCGCCGCCCTCCTCTACCCCGGGGCCCGGCTGCTGCCGGATCCCCGGCTGCGGGAAACCGATTTTGGCCCCTTTGAGAACAGGAACCACCGGGAGCTGGCGGGAGACCCCCGCTATGAGGAATGGATCCGCAGCGCCGGGGAGGCCCCCGTCCCCGGCCTGGAGAGCCGGGAGGAGGTCGCCGCCCGGGCCGTCCCCGCCCTCCGGGAGCTGCTGGACCGACTGACCCAAGAGGGGGAGGACGGGGCGGTTGTCACCCACGGCGGGGTGATCATGGCGGTGTGCCAGGCGCTGGGAGCACCGGCCCGGGACTACTACCGGTGGTGGGCCCCCTGCTGCGGCGGGTGGCTGCTAAAGCTGTCCGGCTGGCCCCGGTCCGGCAGGGCCCAGGTGGTCCGGAGCCTGGAGCCGCCGAAGGAGGAGGAACCATGAGAGGAGCCCTTGTGATTCTGCTGGCCTTTTGCCTGGACCTCTGCATCGGGGACCCCCGCTGGCTCCCCCACCCGGTGCGGGGGATGGGCCGGGCCATTACGGCGCTGGAGGGGTGGCTGCGGCGGCGTTTCCCCCCCACCCCCGGGGGGGAGCGGGCCGCCGGGGTGGTGCTGGCCATGGCGCTGCCCCTGGGGAGCTTCCTTGCCGGGTGGGGAGTCCTCCGGCTCTGCGGGGCGGTCTCCCCCTGGCTGGGCCTGGGGGCGGAGGTGCTGCTCTGCGCCCAGTGCCTTGCCGCCCGGGACCTCCGGGAGGAGAGCATGGCGGTGCACCGGGAGCTGCTCCGGGGGGATCTCCCCGCCGCCCGGCGGATGGTGGGGCGGATTGTGGGCCGGGATACCGCCGCCCTGACGGCGGAGGGCGTCACCAAGGCGGCGGTGGAGACGGTGGCGGAAAACGCCAGCGACGGGGAGACCGCCCCCCTCTTCTGGATGGCCCTGGGGGGCGCCCCCCTGGCCCTGGCCTACAAGGCGGTGAACACCATGGACAGCATGGTGGGGTACCAAAACCACCGCTACCGGTACTTTGGCACCGCCGCCGCCCGGCTGGACGATCTGGTCAACTGGATTCCCGCCCGGCTTACCGCCCTGCTCATGGCCGCCCTGGCCCCTTTGGCGGGGCTGGACGGCAGGGGGGCCCTCCGGATCTGGCGGCGGGACCGCCGCCGCCACAAGAGCCCCAACAGCGCCCAAACCGAGGCCGCTATGGCGGGGGCGCTAAGGGTGGAGCTGGCGGGGGACGCCTATTACTTCGGGGAGCTGCACCACAAGCCGGTCATCGGGGACAGCCTGCGGCCCATTGAGGCGGAGGACATCCGCCGGGCCAACCGGCTGCTCTACCGGGTGTCGGCGGCCTTTGCGGTTTTGGCGGCGGCGCTGCGGATGCTGACAGGAGGGATACCATGGCAAGGTCTATTATGATACAGGGCACCATGAGCAGCGCCGGCAAAAGCCTAATCGCGGCGGGGCTCTGCCGTGTCCTTTGGGAGGACGGGCTGCGGGTGGCCCCCTTTAAGAGCCAGAACATGGCCCTTAACTCCTTCATCACCCGGGACGGGCTGGAGATGGGCCGGGCCCAGGTGGTCCAGGCCCAGGCGGCGGGGGTGGAGCCGGAGGTCCGGATGAACCCCGTCCTCCTCAAGCCCCAAAGCGATACCGGCAGCCAGGTGATTGTAAACGGCGAGGTTTGGGGTGTCATGCCCGCCGCCGAATACTACCGCCGCAAGCCGGAGCTGGTCCCCCACATCCTGGGGGCCTACCGCAGCCTTGCCGCCGAATACGACGCCGTCGTCCTCGAGGGGGCGGGGAGCCCGGCGGAGATCAACCTGCGGGAAAACGACATCGTCAACATGGGGATGGCCCGGATGGCCTCGGCCCCGGTGCTGCTGGTGGGGGACATCGACCGGGGGGGCGTCTTCGCCAGCCTCTACGGCACTGTGGCCCTGATGGAGGACTGGGAGCGGGCCCACCTCAAGGGCATCATCATCAATAAGTTCCGGGGGGATGTGGCGCTGCTGCGCCCCGGCCTTGCCCAGATCGAGGCCCTCACCGGCCTGCCGGTGGTGGGGGTGGTGCCCTGGCTGGAGCTGGACATCGACGACGAGGACAGCCTCAGCAGCCGCTTTGGCGGCAGCGCCGGCATCCCCGGGGGGCCGGAGGTGGCCGTGGTGCGGTTCCCCCGCATCGCCAACTTTACCGACCTTGCCCCCCTGGAGGCGCTGCCCGGGGTATCGGTGCGGTACGCCGCCTCCCCCCGGGAGCTGGGGACGCCGGACCTGGTGGTCCTCCCCGGCACCAAAAGCACCATTGCCGACCTGCTGTGGATGCGGCAGAACGGCCTGGCGGCGGCGGTCCGGAGGCTGGCCGCAAGGGGGGTGCCCGTTTTGGGCATCTGCGGCGGCTACCAGATGCTGGGCCGCACCATCGCCGACCCGGAGGGGGTGGAGGCCACCCCCGGCACGGTGGAGGCCGGGCTGGGGCTGCTGCCGGCGGATACCGTCTT
>JAAWGY010000008.1 GCA_022795575.1 Angelakisella sp.
AGCGCAGGAATACTGTGTGTATTTCAAGATTTTTTGGCAAAGGCAGGCGGAAAATTTGCCGTCAAGATGCGTGCGGCGGCTATTGGTACAGCTTCTTATAACCGTCCTGGGGAGTTTCGCTCCTGCGGGAGCGACCAGGGCGCTGCCCTGGACCTGCCGCCCTTTGAAAAGGGCGGCCCCAAACTTTGCGCGCCTGCGGCGTTTGGGCGGTAATCGGCTGCTTACCCACAAACAACCCAGGAGAGCCGCCCCCACGTCATTCGTACAGCTCCCGCCGCAGCCGGTCACAGACCCCGGCCATCTCCGCCAGCTCCTCACTGCCCATCATCTCGCTGATGTCATACCGCTCCGGTGCAGCAGCAAAGTCCGCAAGGGTTCTATCAATGAGCCGGTGCTCCTCCGGAGCAGCAGCGATGGCAATCACCGGCTGGGCCACCTCCCCCGCATCCAGGCTGTCATCCAACGCCAACAGGTCAAGGGTGCCGTTTACCTTGCATTCCAGCAGCAGGGCGGCCAGGTCGGTGACAAGGTCGATGGCAAAGCCCAGGGCCATCTCGTAGCCCTCGCTGTCGGTGTAGCAGACAGGCTCTTCCGGCCGGCGGAAATCCCCGTTCAGCTTGTCCAGCCCGAAGTCGGCGAAAATCTCGCTGACGGTGATTTCCGCCTTCCCCTTGCGGGCCAGATAAGCGGTAAGCGTCAGGCTGTCATCGGTCCCGCCGATATAATCGCCCCAATAGCATTCTGTAATGTATATTTTTACGTTTTTATCCTTTCTGTATCATGATACCGGCAGCAGCACGGTAAAGGTGATGGTTTGGTCGGCGCTTTCCGCCTGGATGCTGCCCCCGTGGAGCTCCACAATCTCCCGGGCGATGGCCAGCCCCAGCCCGGCGCCGCCGGTGCCGGTGGCCCGGGAGGAATCCGCCCGGTAGAACTGCTCAAAGATATGGCAGAGCTTTTCCGGCGGGATGGTCCGGCCGTGGTTTTGCAGCTGTAGCCGAAGCTGTCCCTCCCCGGCGGGGGCCATGGTGAGGGCAATGGCTGTGTTGGGGAAGCTGTAGCTGACGGCGTTGCGGATGAGGTTATCCAGCACCCGCTGGAGCTTGTCCCGGTCACAGAGCAGCTCCACCCCCGGGGCAATCTCCGTCTGCCAAACCAGCCCCTTTTCCGCCAGGATGGGGGAAAACTCGCTCACCACCTGCTCCAGCATCCGGCTAAGGCTGGTGCGCTCCGGCTGTAGTACAAGGGTGGTGAGGTTAAAGCGGGTAATGTCGAAAAACTCGTTGATCAGGTCCTCCAGCCGCAGGGCCTTGTCCAGGGCAATGCCGGTGTATTTTTCCCGCAGCCGGGGGGAGATCTCCTCCTCGTCCCGCAGCAGCGAAAGGTACCCGATGACGCTGGTAAGGGGGGTTTTCAGGTCGTGGGCCAGGTAGACGATAAGGTCGTTTTTCCGCTGCTCCGCCTCCTTGGCGGCGGCGGCGTCCCGGAGGGATTTTTCCCGGGCCAGGTTCAGGTGGTCCTGGGCCTCCCGGAGCACATCGGGCAGCAGGATGGGGCGGCCGGGCTCCCGGGCCAGGTCGGCGGCGGCATCCACCAGCTGGTCCAGGTACTTTAAGGGCCGGCGGATCAGGGCGATGGTACAGGCTATCCAGCCGGCCAGGGTGCAGGCAAGGAAGACCATCACAAAGTGCTCCTGGCAGAAGCGGAAGAAGCGGCTGATGGCCCAGGAGTTGCGCCAGCCCGAAAAGTTTTGCAGCAGGACAATGGCAAGCAGGGCCGCGACTGCCACACCGGCGACGGTGCCCAAAAGGCTGAGAAAATACTGCCACAGCAGCTTGTTCCCTAAACTGCCGCTGTAGCTGTACCGGCCCATCCGCAGGGCAAAAAACAGGTCGGAGAGCCTGTCCCGCAGGCCTTTTAAGAAGGCGCTGAGCCTGCCGCCCAGGGCTTTTAAGAAGTCACTCAACGGTATACCCCACCCCCCAAATGGTTTTGATGTACCGGGGCCGCCGGGGCGGCTCCCCTAACTTTTCCCGCAGCCGGGCGATGTGGGCCATAACGGTGTTGCTGCTGTTTTCCAGGTACCGTTCCCCCCACACTGTCTCGAACAGCTCCTCGGAGGAAACCACCCGGCCCCGCCGCTGGCAGAGGTGCCAGAGGATGGAAAACTCCAGGGGGGTCAGCGTGACCTCCTTGCCGTTGAGGGTGCACTTGTGGCTCCCCTGGTCGATGGAAAGCCCCCGGACCTCTATGGCGGAGGAGGGCGGCTGCTCCTCCCGGGGGGTGTTGTAGCGGGTGTACCGCCGCAGCTGGGTTTTCACCCGGGCCACCAGCTCCAGGGGGTTAAAGGGCTTGGTGATGTAGTCGTCCGCCCCCAGGGTAAGGCCGGTGATCTTGTCGATGTCCTCCACCCGGGCGGTAAGCATGATGATGGGCCACAGGTGGTGCTCCCGGAGCCGCTGGCAGAGGGTGAAGCCGTCCATATCCGGCAGCATCACGTCCAGCACCGCCAGGGAGAGGCGGTTTTGGCCGGCGTATTGAAGGGCGGGCTGCGCCTGGTAAAACTTGGCCACCCCAAAGCCCTCGTTGCGCAGGTACAGCTCCACCAGGTCCGCGATTTCCTTTTCGTCATCCACCACCAGGATGGTTTCGTTCATCCCCCAGTGCCTCCTTGTCTGTTGTTGCGCTGCCACCCAAAAGGAGCAGGGATGGTGTCTCCCTGCTCCTTGGGCGGATTGCCTCCTCGGTTAGAGGCCCAGCTCCGCCTTCATCCGGGCCAGCTCGTCGTCCACCGCGGCAGGGGCGGCGCTGCCGTACTTGGCCTCCAGCTCGGCGGCCTCGTCCACCGGCTTGGCGTTCAGCTCCGCCAGGGCGGCCTCCCGGTCCAGCATCCGGTCCGCCTTCTCCTCCATCCGCTCAAAGGCGCTGATGGCGTCCGCCGCCTTCTCCGAGCCGCTGCTGAACTCGTTGAGCTTGCTTTGGGTTTTGGCCACCGCAACCTTGGCCTTGATGGTCTCCCGCCGGCGCTTCAGCTCCTCGATGTCCCCCACCAGCTTGTCGTGCATCTGGCGCATCTTTTCGGCGTTGCCCCGGGCCACGTCGTAGGCCTCGGTGAGCCCCTGGCCGGCGGTCTCCAGCTGCTGCTTTTTGGCGATGAACACCCGGGCGTCCCCGTCGTTCCCCGCCTGGAGGGCCTTTTTGGCCAGGTCGGCGTACTTCTGGACCTCGGCCCGGTTGGCCTCCACCTTGGCCCTGGTCCGGGATTCCTCCGCCATCACCCCGGCGGTCTCCTTCTTCACCTCGGCAAGGCTCTCCATCAGCTCGGTGAGGTACTGGTCAATCATCTTGGAGGGATCCTCCGCCTTGTCCAAAAGGGCGTTGATGTTGGCCTTGACGATGGTGCTGAATCTGTCTAAGATACCCATAGTAACGATCTCCTTTTTGATTGAATCTGATGCCGGCCGGAGAGGATCAGTCCTGTTCCGGTCCCGTGCTGTCCTGATATTTTTCCGCCAGCTCCTCGGCGGCGGTGTCCCCAAAGGATTCCAGGGGGGTGTTCAGCAGCTCCTCGGTGCGCTTGCGGTCCAGCTCCTTTTGGGCCTGGGCCTTTT
Organism: Angelakisella sp.; assembly: GCA_022795575.1. Lineage (GTDB taxonomy): Bacteria > Bacillota > Clostridia > Oscillospirales > Ruminococcaceae > Angelakisella. The sequence continues at coordinate 3,612 of JAAWGY010000008.1, forward strand.
TCCACCACAGGTAGAGCACCGCGGCCAGCCCCGCCGCCCCAAGGATGCCCACCACCACCGGCCAGGGGGATTTGGTGACGGTCATGATGCGGCTTGCGGTATCGGCAAACACCTTGCCAAAGTACTCCTCGTCCGAGTAATCGGAGGTATAGTACCGGTCCAGGTAGTCCCGCAGGATGCCCACCGCCTCGTCGTCCATGACGCTCTTGGCCTGGCTGCCGGCGGCGTAGCCCGCCGTGTAAAGCCCGTCGTACTCCTGGTAAACCAGCAGGAAGTGGGCCTCGTCGTCAAAGAGCTGGTCGTAGAGCCGGGCGGCGTAGTCGCCCACCTCCTGGGGGGAGGGGGTGCTGCTGCCGTCCACCCGTTCGGCCAGATACAGGTAGGGCTGTACCCCGGTCTGGCGGTAAAAGTCCTTCATCCCGGAGAGCAGCTGCTTTTCGTTGAGGATCCAACCCAGCTCGTCGGTGTAGTATGCGGTCTCCCGCGCCGAACCGGCGGGAAGGGGCTCCCGGGCCACGGTGGAGGCGGCAAGGGAGCCGCCGGACACGGACAAAACGCTGTCCGCAATGGTGGAAAAGATGCCCAGCAGGAGCAGCACCAGTACCACAACAAGGATGGAGGTAAAGCAGCCGTTGCTACAGCCGCTGCCCTGGCCGGGGCCCGGGTTCCTGGGACCGCCGCCCCCGCCTCCTCCGCCACCGCCGGAGTACCGCTGCCCGCCGGTGGGGATGATGACGGTGCGGGGCATCCCCATCCCCCAGCCCATCCCCCCGGCCCGGGGCCTGGGGGGCGGGGGAGGGGAGGGCCTCCTTGGCGCGCTGCCGCCCAAGCCGCCCCAGGAGCCGCCCCGCTGGCCTCCGCCGCCAAAGCCACCCCCAAAGCCGCCGCCAAAGCTGCCCCCGGAGCGCCCGCCCCGGCTGCCGCCGCTGAAGCCCCCGGAGCTGCGCCCGCCTCCCCGGAACCCCCCGGAGCTGCGCCCGCCGCCGCGGAAGCCGCCGGAGCTGCCACCGCCGCCTGCGCCTGCTCTGCCCATGCCGGCATCTCTCCTTTCCCCGGGCCAAGGCCCGTTAAAAACCAAATTTTTTTCTACCCAATATCATACCATACCACAAAAGATAATACCATCAGTAACACAGAAAATTTACAAAGGACAGGGGACCGCTCCCGCTCAGCGGGAGGGCGCCGCCGCGGGAGGAAGCCCCCCCAGCCCCGCCGCGCCGATGATCCCCGCGTCGTTGCCCAGCTCCGCCACCGCCATACGGCACCGGTCGGCAAAGAGGGGGTGGTACACCATCTCCCGTACCCGCCGCCGCAGGGGGATCAGCAGCTTATCCCCTTGGGCGCAGATCCCCCCGCCGATGACCATCATGTCCGGCTCCAGGAGGTTGATGAAGTTGCTGAGGCCGAAGCCCAGGTACTCGATGTACTGGTCCACCACCTGGTTGGCCACCGGATCCCCGGCGTCCCGGCCGTCAAAGACCATCTTGCCGTCCACCTTCCACAGGTCGCCCCCGCAGAGCTTCCAGAGCATCGTTTCCGGGTGTACCGCCATGGCCTCCCGGGCCTGGGCCACCAGGGCGGAGGCGGAGGCGTAGGCCTCAAAGCAGCCGTCGTGGCCGCAGGAGCAGTGCCGGCCCCCGTGGCGGATGATCATGTGCCCGCCCTCGGCGGCCATGCCGTGGTCGCTGCCGTCGATGATCACCCCGACCCCGATGCCGGTACCCAGCGTCACCATCACCGCCCGGCGGCTCCCCCGGGCGGCCCCGGCCAGGTATTCGGCGTAGGCGGCCACGTTGGCGTCGTTGCCAATCCGCACCGGCTTGCCCCCCAGGCAGTCGCTGAGGTTTTGGGCCATGGGATCCTCCGAAAGGTTCAGGTTGTTGGAAAAGTGGTTGATGCCCCGCTCCGGGTCGATGTACCCCGGGGTGCCCATCCCCACGCCGGCGGTATCCGCAACGGTAAGGTTCATCTTGCCGGCGGCCTCCTCCGCCACCCTGGCGATGACGGCGGCCAGGGTTTTGCCGTCCACCCCCTTGGGGGTGGGGGCGCTGGCCGCGGCGTAGATGTGGTAATCCTCCCCCACGATCCCCGCCTTGATGCCGGTGCCTCCCAGGTCGATGCCGCAGTAGTAATTCATAGCCGTCTGCTCCTTTCTCCGTCTATGGGAAGCTGCACGCCCAACCGTCTGGCGCGGCCGGGTCTTGCATACAGCTTCTGTCATACCCGCCGTAAAAAGCGGGGAAGCGCCATGGGATCCGCCGCCGGGGAAAAGTCCAGCCACTCCTCCCGCCAAGGGAGGCCCAGCCGGTCCATCACCCGCCGCAGATCCTCCGGCAGCGGCGCGGGGACCCGCTGCTCCTCCCCGGTGATGACGTGGGGAAAGATCACCATGCCGCAGTGGAGGGCCTGCCGCCCCAGCCCCGGCTCCTCCCGCCCGTCGTAAAAGACATCCCCCAACAGGGGGTGCCCCAGGTGGGAGAGGTGAACCCGGATCTGGTGGGTGCGCCCGGTGTGGAGCACAAACCCCACCAGCGAGGCCCCCCCTGCCGCCGCCAGCACCCGGAACTCGGTGCGGGCCGTCTGCCCCTCCGGATCCACCACCCGGCGCAGCTCCAGGGGCTCCTCCCGGCGGAGGGGCAGGTCGATGAGGCCGGCGGGGAAGGGCAGCTCCCCCTGGACCAGGGCGAAGTACCGTTTGGAGACCCGCTTCCACAGCTTGCCGGCGGCAAACTGGTTTTTGGCCGCCGCTACCGTCCCGGTGGTGTCCTTATCCAGCCGGTTGAGGGCCCGGAAGGAGGTGACGGCGCCGGTCTCGGCGCAGTGGGCGGCGTAGACCGAGGAGAGGGTGTTGTAGATGTGCCCCCCGGACTGGTGGCAGGGCATCCCGGCGGGCTTGTTGTAGACGATGATGTCGTCGTCCTCGTAAAGGATGGGCACCGGGATGTGGCACAGGGGCATCCGCTTGGGCTCCTCCGGGAGGTTTACCTCCAGCAGGTCCCCGGGGGAGAGGGGATCGATGGTGCGGACATGGGCCCCGTTGAGGAGCAGCCCCTGGGGGAGCTTTTTCAGGGCGATGACCACCCGGCCGGAAAAGCCCTGCTTCCCCCGCAGGAACTGCTCCACCGTCCGGCCCCCGTCCTCCGGCCCGATCTGGTAGCGGATGGTGCGCATCTTCTCCCCCCCTCTCCGGCGCCGCAAGGCTGTAAAAAGCGGAGAAAAACCAAGGCAGCGCCAGCTTTCTTTTATCTTACCACAAAAAAGCGGCCGGTTCAATTCTTGACAAAACGGAAAGAGTCTTCTATGATAATGTGTTATAAAGAGATTGTTTTTTGTCTCCCGCTGATGAGAAACGGGAAGAAGCGATGCCGGAGCGGTTGCCGCTCTCGGGAGCTGCCCTCCGCCGGCAGGCGGCAGGCGGGCCCCCGGAAAGGAGATGCCCCAATCAATGGCCTACCGTCTTGACCAGGAGATCATCGAAAAATTGGACAGCATGACCCAATTCCAGGAACTGACCCCCAGGGGCCGCAGGAACATCCTCTCCCTGCTGGAGCTGCTAAAGGGGGAGTACGGGGTGGATCTTTCCACCCACCAGGCGGAGATGTTCATTTCCCACCTTTCCGGCACCTTCCGCCGGCTGGACCAGGGGGAGCCCGCCGAGCTGATGGCCGCCGCCACCGCCGGCCAGATCGAGGCGTTTGGCGGCAGCGGCATTGTGGACCAGATGTTCCGGGACTTCTGCCGCATTACCGGCGTCCGCTTCCCCCGCAGCGAGGAGGAGTACTTAAAGATGTACCTTTCCACCCTGCTGCTGCGGCGGGGCTGACCCGCCGGAGGGCCCGGCGCCTGCGCCGGGAGCTGCTTCGCATCCCGCTGTGGGCCAGCCGGCAGGCGCCCCCGGGTACGGAGCGGTTTTTTTGTGGCCCCTACCGGGCCTGCTCGTCCAGCGTCCGCCGGTAGGGGGGGAAGAAGTCGGCCAAAAACGCCTCCGCCTCCGGCAGCGCCAGCTCCCGCAGCGCGGCAAGGGTGGTTTCGTAGGCGCTGTCAAACTCCCGGTTGCCGCTGTTCTGCTCCTCCTGGCACTTGATGAGGGCCGAGAGCTTATCCGCTGCCTTAATCAGCCTCCGGTAATCCGGCGGGATGTCAAAGTAGGGGGCAAAGTCCGCCGAAAGGTCCGGGGGGAGCTTTTCCAGCAGCCGCCCGGCGGCCTGGTCCTCCACCGCCTGGTAGGCGGCGCGGAGGTTGTCGTTCTGGTACTTTACCGGGGTGGGCAGGTCCCCGGTGAGGATCTCGCTGCAATCGTGGTAGAGGGCGTACATCACCGCCCGCTCCGGGTTCAGCCCCCGGCCAAACCGCCGGTTGCCCAGCACCGCCAGGCCGTGGGCCAGGTAGGCCACCTCCAGGGTGTGCTCGCTTAGGTTTTCCTGCCGGGTGCTGCGCATCAGCCCCCACCGGCTGATGTACTTCATCCGCCCCAGCATGGCGAAAAACGCGTTTTCCATCGTTGGCTGTCTCCTTCCGACGCTGTGTATTGTAGCTATCAGTATAGCACAGATTGCGCCGGGACTCCAGCCGCCGCGGTGGGATAATTTGACAGCTCCCGTCACACAATAGCTCCAGACTGATGATAACGAGGTGTATGGCATGGATTCTCTCTTTGCTCCCCGTAAAAGCCGGGCCGGACAGGCCTTTTTGCTGGCGGCCCTGGTGGCCGCGGCGGCGTTCCTCCCTTATGTGGTTTTGGATAAGGGCCGTTTCTTTTTTTATGGCGATTTTAACGTCCAGCAGATCCCTTTTTACCAGCTGGCCCACCAGGCGGTGCGGGAGGGCAACATCTGGTGGAGCTGGAAGACCGACCTGGGGGCAAACTTCATCGGCTCCTACAGCTTCTACCTCCTCTTTTCCCCCTTCTTCTGGCTCACCCTGCCCTTTCCCACCAGCTTTGTCCCCTACCTGATGGCCCCGCTGCTGGTGCTGAAATCCGGCTGCGCCGCCGTCACCGCCTACTGGTACCTGCGGCGGTTTGTCCGGGACCAGGAGTGGGCGGTCTTCTGCTCCCTTCTCTACGCCTTTTCCGGCTTTTCGGTCTATAACATCTTCTTCAACCACTTCCACGAGGCCATCGTCTTCTTCCCCCTCCTGCTGGTGGGGCTGGAAAAGGCGATGACCGAAAACAAGCACGGCTGGTTTGCCCTGGCGATTACGATCAACGCCGTGGTAAACTACTGGTTCTTCATCGGGGAGGTCTTCTTTGTCATCTTCTATTTCTTCTGCCGCCTTGCCTCCCCCCAGTGGCGGCTGACGGTAAAGCGGTTTTTTGGCCTGGCTGCCGAGGCGGTGCTGGGGATGGGGATGGCCATGGTGGCCTTCCTCCCCTCGGTGCTGGCCATTATGGGCAACCCCCGCACCGGTTCCGATACCCTGCTGTTGGGGGGATACCTCTGGTACTACTCCAACCCGCAGCGGTATTTGGGCATCGTCCACAGCTTCTTTTTCGCCCCGGATATGCCCGCCCTGAACAACTTCTTCCCGGACCACGGGGCCCAGTGGGCCTCCCTTTCCGCCTACCTGCCCTTCATCGGGGCCATTGGGGTGCTGGCCTACCACCGCGCCGCCCGGGGCGGGTGGCTCAAGCGGATGCTCACCCTCTGCGCCGTCCTGGCCCTGGTGCCGGTGGGCAACCACCTGTTTGTGCTGGAAAACTACTCCTACTACGCCCGCTGGTACTATATGCCCACCCTGATGATGGTGCTGGCCACCGCCATTGCCCTGGAAAGGGCGGAGCAGGCCCAGCTGGCCAAGGCCATCCGGGTGACGGGGACCGCCATAGCGCTGCTCTTCTGCATCTCCTGCTTTACCCCCAAGCGGGTGGAGGGGGTGTTGAAATTCGGCCTCTACAAATACCTGGATAAATTCCTTGCCACCAGCATCCTTACCATCGCCTCCTTTGCGGCAGCGGCCTGGATGCTGCGGCGGTGGCGGCAGGCCCCGGGCTTTCGGAGGCGGTTTGGCGCCGCCATCGTGCTGGGCTGCTTTGTCTTTACCTTTACCATGATAACGGTGGGCAAGGCCACCTATTCCAACAACCGCTGGATTGTGGAGGAGGCCCTCCCCGGCCGCGGGGTGATGGATCTGAGCGAGGAGGGGGAGTTTGCCCGCAGCGACGTCTACAAGGGCAGCGACAACATCGCCATGTACTGGGACCTCCCCAACATCCAGTGCTTCCACAGCATCGTCCCCGTTTCGCTGATGGAGTTTTACCCGGAGGTGGGGGTAAAGCGGGATGTCTCCTCCAAGCCGGAGACCAAGTACCCCTACCTGCGCAGCCTCCTTTCGGTAAAATGGCTCTACATCCGGGCGGACCAGGAGGAGCAGTCCCCTATGCGGGGCTTTACCCTGGTGGATACCCGGCTGGGCTACAACATCTACCAGAACCAGAACTACCTGCCCATGGGCTTTTCCTACGACCGGTACATCACCGAAAAGGACTGGGAGGCCCTTGCCACCGATTACAAGTCCCGGGCGCTGCTCTACGGCGTCTACCTGGACGACGAGACCGCCAGCCGCCACAGGGATATCCTGCAGCCGGTGGAGAAGGACTGGCAGGGGGAGCTTGCCGCCGACCAGCTGGAGCTGTATGTGGCCGACCGGTCGATGATGACCTGCGACAGCTTTACCGTGGATACCCGGGGCTTTACCGCCACCACCAGCTTTGGCAAGGAGCGGCTGGTCTTCTTTTCGGTGCCCTATGACAAGGGCTGGAGCGCCACCGTCAACGGCCAGCCGGCGATGGTGGAGCGGGTCAACATCGGCTTTATGGCGGTGCGGGTGCCGGCGGGGGCGGCGGAGATCCGGTTTGATTACACCACCCCCGGCCTCCGGGAGGGGGCGGTGTGCTCCCTGGTATCCCTGGCGCTGCTGGTGGCCTGCCTCTTTGTAGCCGCCCGGATGAAGCCCTGCCCGGTGCCGGACCAGGGGTACGACCCGGAGCTTTGGCTGGAGCGGCCCCGGTACCCCCGGTTTGCCCAGGGGGAGTTTGACCACCGGCTGGGGGAGGAGGCGCCGGAGCCGGATAAGGCACCGGAGGCCCCCCCGGAAGCTCCCCCGGAGGAGCCCTGACACTCCCCGGGGCCTTGGTGTCCCGGCTTGCGTCCCCGGCCCTGCCCAAACCACTTCCCACCCTTTTCTGACGTGGGTTTTTGTTGACAGAAAAGGCCGTGATTTGATACAATGAATAGGATGACATCAATGCGCCTTGGCGCACAGGGGGAAGTGCTATGTATCATTGCCATGTCCGCTGCTATCTGGTCGGACATCAGCGGGAAACTTTCGGGCTTATCCGGGAGATGCAGCCCGCCCCGCGGTTTACCTATGAGTTTGCCGAGGGCGGGGAGCCGGAGCAGGCTCTGGCGGCGTGGGCAGACGTGATTTTTGCTGATCTGAGGGGAATGGACCTCCCTGGGGCGTTGGCGGGGCTGCTGGAGCGGATGCGGCCCGAGGCGGAGTGTATCCTGATGGCGGAGCGGGAGCAGCTGCCCCTGATCACCGGCCTGTTGCCCCGGGCGCGGGACCTTTGGCTGGTCCCCATGGGGGAGGAGGAGCTGGGCTTCCGCCTGCTGCGCTGGCAGCAGGGCTACCGGGCTGCCCGGGACGCCTGGGAGACCAGCCAGTTTTTGGAGGCCACCATCAACAGCGTCCCCAACATGATCTGGTATAAGGATAAGGACGGCATCCACGAGAAGGTCAACGACAGCTTCTGCCGGGTGGTGGAAAAGACCAAGGAGCAGGTCCAGGGCCGGGGGCACGCCTATATCTGGAACGTGGAGCATGACGACCCGGCCTGCATTGAATCCGAGCGGGAGGTAATGCGCCGGCGGGCCACCTGCGTGGCGGAGGAGCAGGTCCGCACCGGGGAGGGGGACCGGCTGCTGACCACCTACAAATCCCCCCTTTACGACCTGGACGGCAGCGTTATGGGCACCGTTGGGGTGGCCATCGATATCACCCGGGAGCGGGCCTACGAGCAGGAGATCATCACCAAAAACCAGACGCTGGAGGCCATCTTTACCACCATGGACGCTGGCGTGCTGATCCATTCCCTGGACGGCTCCCATATTCTCAGCGTCAACCAGGCCGCCCTGGAGATCCTGGGGTACGACAGCCAGGAGGAGCTTTTGGCCGATGGCTTTTACCAGGTGGCCAGAACCGTGGCGGAGGAGGACAAGCAAAGGCTCCAGGACGCCATCAGCAGCCTGGAGGAGGCCGGGGACAGCGTCAACGTGGAGTACAAGGTCTGCCATAAGGACGGCAGGCTGATCCAGGTGATGGGCAGCTTTAAGCTCATCCAGCGGGGCGGGGAGCTCTTCTGCCAGCGCTTCCTGCTGGACTGCACCGCCCAAAAGCAGCGGGAGGAGGCGGAGCGGGAGGAGGACCGCCGCCGGCAGATGGAGCTGATCCGTGCCCTCAGCGTCGATTACAGCGTGGCCTGCTACTACGACCTGGATACCGGCAGGGGCTTCCCCCTGCGGATGGAGGAGGAAGACCCCTCCTTTGGCGAGATCTTCTGCGAGGGCCGCACCTTTGACGAGAGCCGGCAGCTGTATATCCAGCAGTTCGTCTTACCGGAGGACCGGGGGATGGTGGAAAGGGCCACCTCCCGGGAGCACCTGATCAAGGTGCTGGAGGAAAAGAAGATCTGCCACATCAACTACCGCATCCTCTACAACGGGGAGACCAGGTACTTCCAAATGAAGGCGGTGCGGACCGACAACGGGGGGGTGGTGCTGGGCTTCCGCAGCGTGGACGAGGAGACCCGCCGGGATATGGAGAAGACGGCGCTGCTGGAAAACGCCCTCCTCCAGGCCAACCGGGCCAGCAAGGCAAAGAGCGAGTTCCTCTCCAATATGTCCCACGACATCCGCACCCCCATGAACGCCATTGTGGGCTTTACCACCCTGGCCATCACCCACATCGAGCGCCGGGACCAGGTGGAGGAGTACCTCAAAAAGATTATGACCTCCGGCAACCACCTTCTCAGCCTCATCAACGACATCCTGGATATGAGCCGCATTGAAAGCGGCAAGATCCACCTGGACGAGGAGCTTTGCAGCCTGCCGGATATCCTCCACAGCCTCCACAACATCGTCCAGGCGGATATCCGGGCCAAGCAGCTGGACCTGTTCATCGACGCGGTGGACGTGCTGGACGAGGATATCTACTGCGACAAGCTGCGCCTCAACCAGGTGCTGCTGAACCTGCTGGGCAACGCCATCAAGTACACCGGCAGCGGCGGGACGGTAAGCGTGCGGATTATCGAGCGGCGCAAAAACGCCCCGGCGGGGTACGCCAACTACGAGTTCCACGTCAAGGATACCGGCATCGGCATGAGCAAGGAGTTTGTGTCCCATATCTTCGAGCCCTTCGAGCGGGAGCGCAACTCCACCATCAGCGGCATCCAGGGCACCGGCCTGGGGATGGCCATCACCAAAAACATCGTGGATATGATGAACGGCATCATCGAGGTCAAGAGCGAGCAGGGGGTGGGGAGCGAGTTTATCGTCACCTTCCCCATGCGGCTGCACAGCGGGGAGAAGGTCCCCCAGACCATCCCCCGCCTCACCGGCTGCCGTGCGCTGGTGGTGGACGACGACTTTAACACCTGCGACAGCGTCTCCTATATGCTACAGCAGATGGGCCTGCGGGCCGAGTGGACCATGTCCGGCCGGGAGGCGGTGCTGCGCTCCCGCCAGGCGGTGGACTGGGGGGACTGCTACAGCGTCTACATCATCGACTGGCTGATGCCGGATATGAACGGCATCGAGGTTGCCCGCCGCATCCGCAAGGAGACGGGGGAGGACGTGCCCATTATCGTCCTTACCGCCTACGACTGGTCGGACATCGAGGAGGAGGCCCGGGAGGCCGGTGTTTCCGCCTTTTGCAGCAAGCCCCTCTTCCTTTCGGAGCTGCGCAAGTGCCTTTGCACCGTGATAGCCGACCCGTCGGAGGAGAAGGAGGAGCCGGCCAAAAAGCCGGTGCAGCTCCACACCGGGCGCATCCTGCTGGCGGAGGACAACGAGCTGAACCAGGAGATTGCCGTCGCCATCCTGGGGGACGCCGGCTTTACCGTCGAGATTGCCGCCAACGGCCAGATTGCGGTGGATATGCTGAAGCAGTCGGAGCCGGGCTACTACCGCCTGGTGCTGATGGACATCCAGATGCCGGTGATGGGCGGGTACGAGGCCACCAAGGCCATCCGCTCCATGCCCAACCGGGAGCTGGCCTCCATCCCCATCCTGGCCATGACCGCCAACGCCTTTGAGGAGGACAAGAAGGAGGCGCTGAGCTGCGGCATGAACGGGCATATCGCCAAGCCCATCGATGTGGAGAAGCTCATCGAGACCCTGGAGAAGATCCTGAATTGAGATAAGCAAAGAGGTCAACCGGCGAAGGCGGTTGACCTCTTTTGGGGATGGAGCGATTGTAACCCCAGGCGGTTATCTCCTCCTGCGCAGCCCAAGGACGCTGAAGACCACCGCGCAGACGCCGCAGACGGCGGCGGTGATGCCCAGCACCAGGCCGCAGACGGAAAAGCCCTTCATCCGTAAGACCCCCTTTTTTGAAGTATCACTGTCATTATAACCCATTTTGGCCGGGGAGAAAAGACGTTTTGTTCTGATTTCTCCGGTTTTTCCGCGGCGCCCTCCGGTCCTGTCCCACTGTCCGGAAAAGAGAAGATGTCTTCTAAAATTTTTATGAAAAATTCATAGTTTTTTTCTCCAAAATATGTTACAATAGCGGTTACAGGATATTCCCGTCAAGCAAGCGGGAGGACGCGAAAAGGAGAAATGCCCGCTATGGTGGAACAGATCGTCAATATCGAGCGGATGGAGCACGCCATCACCCTCTTTGGCAGCCAGGATGAGAACATACGCCAGATCGAACAGACCTACGGCGTCTCGGTGGTTTTTCGGGGCACCGATATCAAGATCAGCGGCGAGGCCGAGGCGGTGATGGCCGCTGTCCGCTGTGTGGAGGGGCTGCTGAGCATGGTGGAGCAGGGGGAAAGCCTCACCAGCCAGAGCATCCGCTATGTGGCCTCCCTGGTGGAGGAGGGCAAGGAGCAGGAGGTCCGGGGGCTCAACCGGGACGTCATCTGCATCACCGCCAAGGGCAAGCCCCTAAAGGCCCGGACGCTGGGGCAGCAGGGGTATGTGGACGCCATCCGCCAAAGCACCATCACCTTCGGCATCGGCCCCGCCGGCACCGGCAAGACCTACCTGGCGGTGGCCATGGCGGTAAAGGCCTTCCGGGCCCACGACGTCAACCGCATCATCCTCACCCGGCCGGCGGTGGAGGCGGGGGAGAAGCTGGGCTTTCTGCCCGGCGACCTCCAGAACAAGGTGGACCCCTACCTGCGCCCCCTCTACGACGCCCTCTTTGATATGCTGGGGGCGGAAAGCTTCCAGAAGTACCAGGAGCGGGGCAACATCGAGGTGGCCCCCCTGGCCTATATGCGGGGCCGGACGCTGGACGACAGCTTTATCATCCTGGACGAGGCCCAAAACACCACGCCGGAGCAGATGAAGATGTTCCTGACCCGGCTGGGGGCGGGCTCCCGGGCGGTGATCACCGGGGACGTCACCCAAATCGACCTGCCCGACGCCCGGCGCAGCGGTCTGGTGGAGGCGGCAAAGATTCTGCGGGGGGTGGAGGACATCGCCATCATCCACTTTACCGAAAAGGACGTGGTGCGCCACAAGCTGGTGCAGGACATCATCCGGGCCTACGAGAAGTACTACAGCGACAGCCGCCGGGGCGCCCGGGACGCGAAACCCCCGCGCCGGTGGGAGGAGCGGGACAGAAGATAGCCGACAGGAGAGAGGACAACAACGTAAGGGGGTAATATCGGTGGACAAGGTGAAGGTACAGATCACGAACCGGCAGAAGGAGGTCAAGATCCCGTCAGGGATCCGCCTGCTTATCCGCCGCTGCTGCAACGCGGTGCTGCGCACCGAGCAGTTCCAGGGCAGCGCGGAGGTCAGCGTCAGCTTCCTGAACAACGCCCAGATACGGGAGCTGAACCGGGACCACCGGGGTAAGGATATCGAAACCGACGTCCTCTCCTTCCCCATGGGGACAGACGGGGTTTATGACGTAAATATGGAGACAGGGGCCAGTATCCTGGGGGATATCGTCATCTCGGTGGAGCGGGCGGTCTCCCAGGCGGAGCTGTACGGCCACACCCTCCAGCGGGAGATCGGTTTTCTCACCGTCCACTCGATGCTCCACCTGCTGGGCTACGACCACGAGGCCGGCGGCCTGCCCGCCGTGCTGATGCGGGAAAAGGAGGAGGAGGTATTGACCGACCTGGGCCTGACCCGGGACAGCTCCTATACCCTGCCCCGCATCCCCAACTAAGAACCTGTATTCACAGCCGTCTGGCGCAGTCAGGCCAAGTCTTTTTCCATCGGCCTAAGAGCCGCCTACGGCGGTTGGCCGATGGACGCACCTGCGGGTGCAGTCTGTCCTGCTGCGTAAAAAAACCTTGTAATACACCAAGTGTTCCGGCGGTTTTTTTGCCTTGCAGGGCAGAAAAATCCCTTGCCCTGCCTGCATCATCCGGCTATGAATACAGGTTCTGACAACCGAGAAGGAGCCGATATGGAAACAATAACGCAGCAGCCCCAGGCGGGGAGCCGCTCCGCCTTTATCGCCCTGGTGGGCAAGCCCAACGTGGGCAAAAGCAGCCTCCTGAACCGGCTGGTGGGGGAAAAGGTGGCCATCGTCACCCAAAAGCCCCAAACCACCCGCACCCGTATCACCGGGGTACTGACCAAGGAGGAAACCCAGCTGGTGTTTATCGATACCCCCGGCCTGCTAAAGGCCAAGGACGCCCTGGGACGGTATATGGTCAAGCAGGTCAACGACTCGGTGGCCGATGTGGACCTGGCGGTGCTGGTGACAGAGCCGGGGCCGGAGCTCTCCAAGGCGGACGAGGAGCTGGTGGGGAGCTTCCGGCGGCTGAAGCTGCCCGCCATCGCCGTGGTAAACAAGGTGGATACCCTGGAGAAAAAGGAGGCCATGCTGGCAAAGCTTGCCGCGTTGGGGGCGGCCTACGACTTCCGCCACATCATCCCGGTAAGCGCCCTTACCGGGGAGGGGGTGGATACCCTGCTGGCCATCCTGATGGAAAGCGCCGGGGAGGGGGTCCACTTCTTCCCGGATGACGCCCTCACCGACCAGCCGGAGCGGGTGCTCTGCGCCGAGATGATCCGGGAGAAGATCCTGCTGCATATGCGCCAGGAGATCCCCCACGGGGTGGCGGTGATGGTGGAGGAGATGAAGGACCGCCCCCCGGAGCAGTGCAGGGACGGGATCCCCATGGTGGATATCTCCGCGATGATCTACTGCGAGCGGGATGGCCACAAGGGGATGCTCATCGGCAAGGGGGGGCAGATGCTGCGGGCCATCGCCACAGAGGCCCGGCAGGATATGGAGAGCTTCCTGGGGGTCAGGGTGAATCTCCAGTGCCGGGTTAAGGTCCGGGAGGCCTGGAAGAACAGCGAGCTACAGCTGCGCAGCTTCGGCTTCCGGTAACATACAACAGCTTCACGCTGTCCGGCTGTTTTCGGTCCTCCGCAAGGGGGAGGGGGAGGAGGCCGGGGCAGGGTGTTTTCGCTATGGGAGGGTATTTTCATGCTGCATCTTTGGGCAACGGTAACTACCATCGCCAACACCGCCCTGGGGGTGGCGGGGCTGGGGGTGGCGGGGTACGCCATTACGGCAAAGCCCCAGTTTAGCGTCTTCTACTTTGGAGTGGCCTTTATCTGTGTGGCCTGCGCCATTGTGGGCTTTGTAAACCTCTGGTTTTTGAACGAGGCGGCGCGCCGCTACGAGGAGAAGAACCGCCCCATCCGGGAGGAGCGGGAGCGGAAGCGGGCGGCGCGGGCCGCAAAGCGGGCGGAGCGGGAAGCGGCCCGGGAGGCCGCCCGGGCGGAGAAGGAGGCCGCCAAGGCCGAGGCAGAGCGGGAGGCCGCCGCCAGAGCGGAGGAGGAAGCCGCCGCCCAGGCCGGGCTGGTGCTTTTCTCCCAGAAGGACGAGGCGTCCCCGGAGGAGGAAGCGCCCCCTGTGTCCGCCCCGGGGGAACCGGATTACGGCCAGGCGGAGGCGCTTCCGGCTGCTTGTCAAGACAAAAATCCTGGAAACGCGGCCGGGGATTCCCAGTCATAACCACCAAGCAAGAGGCGCACACTGTAGCCAGAGACAATCTCTTGCGGAGGTGGGCGCAGAAGTATGGGAGCACGGGAACAGGAGTGCTGGGAGCGGTTTTGCAGAACCGGCCTGATTGCGGACTACTTGGAGTACCGGGGGGCGGTGGACTGCCGCCGCGGAGCCCCGGAGGAGGGGCACGCCCCGGAGGAGGACAGCCGGTATGCAGCTTGGGACCAAAGGGGTGGTGCTCTCGGCCAAAAGCCTGGAGGAATTTGACCGGGTGGTGGTGATCCTTACCGAAGGGGCGGGGGTGGTATCCGCCTATGCCAAGGGGGCCCGGCGGCAGAAGGGGAGCATGGCCCCGGCCACCGAGCAGCTGTCCTATGGGGACTTCCAGCTCTTCCGCAACCGGGAGCGGACCTATGTGGACCGGGCGGAGGCGGAGAACATCTTCTTTGGCATCCGGCAGGATATGGACCGGCTGACGCTGGCCAGCTACTTCTGCCAGCTTTGCCGGGAGCTGATCCCGGAGGGGGAGAGCCAGCCGGGGTACCTGCACCTGATGGTAAACACGCTGACGCTGCTGGACCGGGGCAGGATGCCGCTGAACCAGCTAAAGGCGGTGTTTGAGCTTCGGCTGCTGACAATGGCAGGGTATATGCCGGACCTGGTGGCCTGTGCCGGCTGCGGGGAGTTGGGGGAGGGGGGCATCTTTTTTGCCCCGGTTTCCGGGGTGGTATACTGCGGGGGCTGCTGCCCGGCGCCGGGGGTGGTGGCGACGGTGCCGGTGGCGCCGGGGGTGTTTGAGGCGATGCGGCATATCATCTACAGCGAGTTTGAGAGGCTGTTTGCCTTCCGGCTGCCGGAGGAGGGGCTGGCGCAGCTGGCCGGGGTAAGCGAGGCGTATTTGCTTGCCCAGGTGGAGCGGGTGCTGCCGGCGCTGAGCTTTTACAAAACGGTGTGCGGCAAATAGCAGGGCCTGCCCGCCAAAGGCCCGCAGGGCTAAGAAGCCGTAGCGGAGGCCGCTGCACCCAGCTTGACGGCAAATTTTCCGTCTGCCTTTGCCAAAAAAACTTGCAATACATCCAGTATTCCTGCGCTTTTTTGGCGTTGGCATACAGAAAATTAGCTCGCCAATCTGCGCACAGCGGCCTCCGCTACGGCTTCTAAAAGTTTCGGTCAAGCCTTTTCAAAGGCTTGCGGGTCCAGGGCAGAGCCCTGGGCGCTCCCCGCAGGGAGCGAAAGGCTTTGGAGCGGCTATGATGGCGGCGGGGCTTGTGGCAAGGGGAACGGCCCCTGCGGGGGGAACCCCTCCGTCGCCTGCGGGCGACACCTCCCCTTTCAGGGGAGGCACGGCCTAAGTGCCGCCTTCGGCGGTTGGCCGTGGGGGGCTGCTTCGCAGCCCTTTGGAGGGACGGCTTGCGGCTGGGTTTGTGGCAAAGGGTACGAGCCCTGCTGTTTGTAAGTACACTGCGGGGGAGCGGCCCCTGCGGGGGGAACCCCTTCGTCGCCTGCGGGCATCCCTCCGGGAACGTGCCCTGCGGGCAACCTCCCCTTTCAGGGGAGGCCGGCCTAAGAGCCGCCTACGGCGGTTGGCCGTGGGGCTGCTTCGCAGCCCTTTGGAGGGACGGCTTGCAGGCTCTGGCTGGTGCTTATCGTTGGCCGTTTCTTTACAGGCCGTAGGCCGCTAAAAAAATATACCAAATGTATTGTGGGGGCAGGGCCATATTCAAATTTGCGGTGCTTTTTGTGGGAGCACCAACCAGCGGCCGGGGTTAGGAGTAGCCGCTTTCTCCCCAAAACAGCCCGCTGCGCGCCGCAGGCGCTGTAAGCGGGCGCATTTTGGGACCACCAGCCTAAAACCTATCCCACCCCACCAACTACATAACCAACACATCAACCAAACAACACGAGGATAAAACAAATGAAGAATAAACATTATATCGCCCTGGAGCTGGATAAGGTGCTGGAGCTGCTGGCGGCAAAAACCACCAGCGCCGCCAGCGCCGCCCGCGCCCGGGACCTGCTGCCCTACAGCGACTGGCGGGATGTCCGCCGTGCCGTCAGCCAGACGGCAGAGATCAACAGCCTTTCGGTCCGCTTTGGCACCCCCGGCCTGGGGGGTATCCGGGACTGCGGGGCGGAGCTGCACCGGGCCCAGGTGGGGGGGAGGCTCTCCATCCCGGAGCTGCTGTCGGTCTGCCGGGTGCTGCGGACCATCCGCAGCGTCAAGGACTGGCGCCGGCAGGCGGAGGAGCCCACCGGCTGCGACCACCTCTTTGGCGCCCTCACACCCAACCGGGCCCTGGAGGAGGAGATCGACCGCTGCGTCCTGAACGACGAGGAGCTCCAGGATACCGCCTCGGCGGAGCTGGCCAGCATCCGCCGCAAGATCCGCAAGGCCCAGCTTTCCATCCGGGAGCGGCTGGACAGCATCATCAAAAGCCCCCAGTACGCCCAGGTGCTCCAGGAGCCTATCGTCACCATCCGGGACGGCCGGTTTGTGGTGCCGGTAAAGGCGGAGCGCAAGGGGGAGCTGCGGGGGCTGGTCCACGATACCTCCGGCTCCGGCGCCACCGTCTTTGTGGAGCCCATGGCGGTGGTGGACGCCAACAACGAGATCCGCATCCTCCGGGGGGAGGAGCAGGAGGAGGTGGACCGCATCCTGCTGGAGCTCTCCGGCAGGGTGGGGGAGATGGGGGAGCAGATCGCCGAATCCTTTGACGCCCTGGTGGAGCTGGACGTTCTCTTTGCCAAATCCCGGCTGGCCGACGCCATGGGGGCCAGCGTGCCGGAGATCCGCCAGGACCGGCTGCTGCGGCTGAACAAGGCCCGGCACCCCCTCATCCCCCGGGAAAGGGTGGTGCCGGTGGATATCACCCTGGGGGACGGCTTTGATACCCTGGTGATCACCGGCCCCAATACCGGCGGCAAGACGGTGGCGCTGAAGACGCTGGGCCTGCTGACGCTGATGGCCGCCTGCGGCCTGCTGCTGCCCTGCGGGGACGGCAGCTGCGTGCCGGTGTTTGACCGGGTGCTGGCGGATATCGGGGACGAGCAAAGCATCGAGCAGAGCCTTTCCACCTTCTCGGCCCACATCACCAATATCATCTCCATTTTGGAGTGGACCGGCCCCCGCAGCCTGGTCCTCACCGACGAGCTGGGGGCGGGGACCGACCCGGTGGAGGGTGCCGCCCTGGCTGTCTCCATCCTGGAGGCCCTGCGGCGGAAGGGCGCCCTTGTGGCCGCCACCACCCACTACGCGGAGATCAAGATGTACGCCCTGACCACCCCCGGGGTGGAAAACGGCAGCTGCGAGTTTAACGTGGAAACGCTTTCCCCCACCTACCGGCTGCTGATCGGGGTGCCGGGGCGGTCCAACGCCTTTGCCATCAGCGCCCGGCTGGGCCTGCCGGAGGAGGTCATCGACCGCGCCAAGGAGCTGGTGAGCAGCGAGAACACCCGCTTTGAGGACGTGGTGAGCGACCTGGAGCGGACCCGCCAGGAGCTGGAAAAGGAGCAGCAGGCCGCCGCCAGCCGCCGCCAGCAGATGGATTCGCTGAAAGCGGAGATGGAGGAGGAGCGCCAGCGGCTCTATGCCCGGCTGGACCAGGAGGCCCAGCAGGCCCGCCAGCAGGCACAGACCATGGTGGAGCGGGTGAAGAGCCAGACCGACCTGCTGCTCAACGAGCTGGAGGAGCTGAAGAAGCAGCAGGACAAGGAGGAGTTTTCCCAAAAGCTCTCCCAGCTGCGGGCAGGGTACAAGGGGCGCATCGAGCACCTGCGGGATATGGCTGACCCGGTGGCCCAGCGCCGGGGGGAGGCCTACACCCTGCCCCGGAAGCTGCGGAGCGGCGACACGGTGCTGCTCACCGGGCTGAACCTGGAGGGGACGGTCCTTTCCGGCCCGGACAGCTCCGGGTGCTATATGGTCCAGGCCGGCATCCTGAAAAGCAAGGTGAAGGAGGAGGAGCTGCGGCTGGTGGACACCAAGGACCGCAAGGTGACGGTAAACGGCCGGCGGCGCGCCACCTCCACCGAAAGCAGGGTGAACCGGGAGGCCCGCACCGAAATCGACATCCGGGGGATGGACACCATCGACGGCATCGCCACAGTGGACCGCTTTTTGGACCAGGCGGCGCTGATGGGGATGGGCACCGTCACCATCATCCACGGCAAGGGCACCGGCGCCCTGCGTACCGCCATCCAGAACCACCTGCGCAAGCTGAAGAGCATCAAGTCCTTCCGCCCCGGGATGTACGGGGAGGGGGAGGCCGGGGTGACGGTGGTGGAGCTGAAATAACCCCCAACGATGAACAAAAAAGCGGCAGCGTATCGCTGCCGCTTTTCGTTATCCAAAGATGCCGGTGACGGTGCCCTGCTGGAGGATGTGCCCCTTTGCCGCCTGCAAAAAGCCCTTTTTGGTGGTCCAGGGGCTCAGGCCAAGGGCGCAGTTTAGGATGTAGACGGTAAAGCGGTACCGGTGCTGCCTCCCCTTGGGGGGCTTGGGCCCGGCGTACCGGTGCCAGCCGTAGGCCATGCCCTGGACCGCGCCCCCCAGGGAGGGAGGGCGTCGCCCGGGGGGGATGGCCCCGACGATTTGGGGGGAGGCCGGAAGGTCGTAGATCACCCAGTGGGTGAAGTTGCGGAAGAGGGGGTGGCTGATGTCCTCCAGTGTGATGGCGATGGTCTTGGCGGCGGGGGAAAGGTTTTCGAGGATAAACGCCGGCGAAAGGTCCCTGCCCCTGCCGGTGTTATCCAGGGGGAAGGTGCCGTTTTCCTCCAGGCCGGCGCAGCGCACCCGCAGGGTTCGGCTGTCCGCTGACATAAACACGCCTCCTTTTTGAATCGGAATAGGTTATATAATTATAGCAACCATCAAAATTGTCGGCCCCCATCTGGACGGCAGCTTTCCCAGCTGCCTTTGTCCCAAAAACTTGAAAGCCATCAAGGCTTCCTGCGTTTTTGGGGCTTCGGCAGCTGAAAAAGCTC
>JAAWGY010000009.1 GCA_022795575.1 Angelakisella sp.
GCTGGCCCTGCGGGGGGACAGGCTCCAGCGGCCTTGCGGGGGGAGCGTTATGGCCCGCTCCCTCCTTCCGGTTGGCCTGACAAGGTGCCTCCGGCGGATCCAATTCCCTGCGGGGGGCTCCCCTCCCTTCGGTCGGGTGGAGCCTCCGGCGGATCTGATTCCCTGCGGGGGATTTTCTCCGGCCTTTGGCCGGTGGGGCCGCCGTTGGGCGGCGGGGGACTGGTGTGGGGTAGGCTTGCTGGTTTGGGGCTTTGTTTGGTTGGGGGCGGGCGGATTTTGGGCTTACCAGCTCCGTCCTTCTTCCGTCTCCCCGCCTGTCCAAAAAACGTTCACACATTTTTTACAGACAGTTCAGTTGACCTGGAGCCTACTCCATCCCTTACAATAGTTGCTGTAAACCGCGCACCCAAAACACAGCAGCAGAAAGGACAACCCAAGATGAAACGATTTATCGCTCTGCTTTTGGCCATATCCCTGACACTGACCGCCTGCGCCGGTTCCGCCGCCGCGCCATCCGCCCCCCAAAGCGGCCCGGCCCCGGCCGGCGCCCCGGAGCCCGTCCCCCAGCCGGAGCCGGAGCCGGTTTTTCAGTGGGAGACGGACGACCCGGAGCACCACCGGATGGACCCGGAGGTGCTGGTCCGGCTCCATGAGGCGCTGGCAAGCTCCAATGTCTACGCCATGGTGACGGCCAAGGACGGTGTCATCATCGACGAGTACTACCGGGAGGGGAGGAACGAGAGCAGCCTCTGCGCCCTCCACTCCTGCTCCAAGTCCTTTACCAGCGCCCTGCTGGGCATCGCCATCGAGGAGGGGTACATAGGCGGGGTGGACGACCGCCTCTCCCGGTACCTGCCCCAGGCGGCAGAGCTGGAGGGGGCAAAGAGCGAGCTGACCCTCCGGCACCTCCTCACCCATACCTCGGGGCTGGAGTGGTACGAGTGGGGCGGCGGGTACAGCAACTGGAGCGAGTTCCGCTCGGCAGAAAACTGGGTGGACTACATCTTGGGCCGGCAGCTGACTGCCCAGCCCGGCCAGTATTTTAACTACAGCACCGGCAATACCCACCTGCTGGCGGCGGCCATCGAGGCAGCCACCGGCAAGGGCCTGCTGGCGTACGGCAGGGAGGTGCTCTTCGATCCCCTTGGGATGGAGAGCATCGAGTGGGGAACCGATCCCCAGGGGGTGGCCGACGGGGGCAACGGGGTGGCCGTCACCGCCCGGGACGCCGCCCGCTTTGGCCAGCTGATGCTACAGGGAGGGGAGTGGCAGGGCCGGCAGCTGGTGCCGGCGGACTGGGTGGCGCAGTCCACCAGCGTCCAGAACCCCGGCCCCGGGGGCAGCACCGGCGCCTACGGCTACCAGTGGTGGGTGCGGCCCTACAGCACCAACGCCTACGGCAGCTACGCCGCCCCCCACGGCGAGGCCAGCTACGACACCTATTACGCCTTTGGGGCCTGGGGCCAGTTTATCTTTGTGGTGCCGGAGCTGGCGCTGGTGACGGTGATCGCCAGCAGCGGCCCCCAGGACAGCTACGCCCCCCGTCCCTTCTTTACCGACTATGTGCTGGCAGCCTGCCTGGGGGAGGAGGGCTGAACCCGGCCCGCACCCATCCCCCTGCTTTGGCATAGGATATGTCGTACAGCTCCCCAAAGGCTGTATCCAGAAAAAAGGAGTTGATATGCCATGTCCGCACAGCCGTCCAATATGCCGGAGGTGACACTGCCCGCTTCGGTGATGGAAGCCGTCGTAACCCCGGAGGTGGACACCAAGACGCTCCAGGAACGCATCTGTAAATCCATGGGCCGCTTTGTGGTCTGCAAGTTTCTTATCGGCACCGGCGAGACCATCTCGGTATCCGGCATCCTGCAAAGCGTGGGCAGCAGCTTTTTTGTGCTGCTGGACCCCTGCACCAACGCGGAAACCACCTGCGACCTCTATTCCCTTAAGCTCATCACCGCCTACCCGGAGGGCGTTCCGGAATGCAAGATGTACTGCAACCAGCGGCTCTACAATATGGGCTGATTGGGCCGGGGTGCCTTGTCAAAGGGGCGGAAAACCGGTATAATAAGAAAGCCAAGCCCAACAGAAGGGGCCTGGAGTGCCCGGCGGCACTCTGGGCTTTTCTGCGTAGCGGCGCAAGGGAAGGGAGGGAACGGGCGGATGGATATGGAGGTGGTGGAGGTTCTCCACCAGCGGACCAGGCTGCTGCCCCAGGAGCCGGGGGTGTACCTGATGAAGGACGCCAAAAAGCAGATCATCTACATCGGCAAGGCAAAGTCCCTAAAGAACCGGGTGTCCTCCTACTTCCGGTCGGTGGAAAAGCACCAGATCAAGGTGTACCGCATGGTGGAGAATGTCCGGGATTTCGATTATATCGTCACCGACAGCGAGTTTGAGGCCCTGGTGCTGGAGGCCAGCCTCATCAAGCTCCACACCCCCAAGTACAACATCCTGCTAAAGGACGACAAGGGCTATTTCTATATCGGCATCTCCCCCGGGCCGTACCCCCGCATCTCCTTTGAGATGCAGAGGACCGAAAGGGATTACACCTACATCGGCCCCTACACCTCCTCCCTGATGGTGAAGCAGACGGTGGACGAGGCCAACAAGGCCTTTTTGCTGCCCACCTGCACCCGCCGCTTTCCGGAGGACTGCGGCAAGGGCCGTCCCTGCCTCAACTTCCACATCAAGCAGTGCATGGGTGTCTGCACCGGCAAGGTGTCCCCGGAGCAGTACGCCGAGGTTTTCGAGGAGGCCCTGAGCTATGTAAAGGGCGGGGGAGGCCAGACGGTGGAGGAGCTCACCGCCCGGATGAACGCTGCCGCCGAGGCCATGGACTTTGAGCGGGCGGCCCGGTACCGGGACCGCATCCGGGCCATCCAGAAGCTTTCCCAGCAGCAGAAGGTGATTGCCTACAACCACAAGAGCCTGGACGTGGTGGCGGCGGTGCAGGGCACCGATACCATCTATCTATCGGTGCTGGTCTTCCGGGGGGGACGGCTCCGGGACAAGCTGGATTTCCACTTTGACTGCTTCGAGAGCATCGAGAACGTGGTGGGGGAGTTTGTCCTAAGCTACTACACCGGCCGGGAGGACGGCCCCTCGGAGCTGTTTTTGGACCGGGAGATCCCGGACCGGGAGCTGCTGGCCCAGCTCCTCACCGAGGACCGGGGAAGGAAGCTTACCATCACCGTCCCCACCCGGGGCCAGCCCCTACGGCTTATCGAGATGGCCCAAAACAACGCCGCCCAGGCCCTGGCCACCCGCACCCGGCGCACCGGCCGGGAGATGACGGCGGTGGGGGAGCTGGGGGTGCTGCTGGGCCTGCCCCGGCCCCCGGTTTACATCGAAGCCTACGATATCTCCAACTTTGGCGGACAGACCATTGTAGGGGGGATGGTGGTGTTTGAGAACGGCCGCCCCCTGCGCAAAAACTACAAGCGCTTTACCATCCGGGACCAGGCCCGGCCCGATGACTACGCCGCCATGGACCAGATGCTCTCCCGCCGGGTAAACCGGTACCTGGAGCACCAGGAGACGCCGGAGGGGGAGCGTAAGCCGGACGGCTTCGAGCGGCTGCCGGACCTGTGGCTCATCGACGGCGGCGCCGGCCATGTGGCGGTGGCGGAGGAGGTGCTGCGGCGGTACGGCCTTGGGGTACCGGTCTTTGGTATGGTAAAGGACAGCCGCCACCGCACCCGGGCCATCACCGCCCAGGAGGGGGAGATCGCCATCAGCGCCAACCGGGGAGTCTTTGCCTTTGTCACCGGCATCCAGGACGAGGTGCACCGGTACAGCATCGAATTTTCCCGGAAGAGCCACCAAAAAAGCGCCGCCAGCACCCGGCTTTTGGAGGTGGAGGGCATCGGGCAGACCCGGGCCGCCGCCCTGTACCGCCACTTTAAGACCTGGAAGGCCATCGCCGGGGCCAGCCCGGAGGAGCTGGCGGCGGTAAAGGGGATGACGCTGCCCGCCGCCCAAAGGCTCTACGCCGCCCTCCACGGGGAGGGGGAGGAGCCCGCCCCGGAGGGGGAGCCGCCCCTGCCGGAGGAGGAAATGAATGTCGAAATGGAAGAAAAGGATTGACAGGCCGGAAAAAATCTACAATAATAGATAGGACAAGCAGGCGCCAAGCCTGCCTATTGCAAGGAGGAGAGAGCTTGAGAGTGATTACCGGCACCGCCCGGGGCAGAAAGCTGGCCACGTTGGAGGGCCAGGAGGTCCGCCCTACCACCGATATGGTGAAGGAGGCCATGTTCAGCATCCTACAGTTTGAGGTGGAGGGGGCCAGCGTGCTGGACCTCTTTGCCGGTTCCGGGCAGCTGGGCATCGAGGCCCTGAGCCGGGGGGCCCGGTGCTGCGTCTTTGTGGACAGCTCCCGGGATTCCCAGAACATCACCCGCCAGAACCTCCAGCACACCGGCCTGGGGACCCATGCCCGGGTGGCGGCGATGGACTACGCCGCCTTCCTCCGCTCCACCAAGGATGTTTTTGACATCGCCCTGCTGGATCCCCCCTATGACAAGGGGATGATCGCCGAGGCGCTGCCCCTGCTGGCGGAGCGGATGAGCCCCGGGGGGGCCATCCTCTGCGAGAGCCGCAAGGAGGAGACGCTGCCGGAGGCGGCGGGGGAGTTCCGGATCCACAAAACCTACCGCTACGGCAGGATCAAGCTGACCCTCTACCGCCGGCCGGCGGAGGAGCAGCCAAACGAGGAGCAGGCAGCTGTTGAATAGAGGGGCAAATGGGGGGAACAGGATGAAAACAGTGGTATGCCCGGGGAGCTTTGACCCCATCACCAACGGCCACATGGACATTATCCAGCGGGCCAGCGGCATCTTTGACCGGGTGATTGTGCTGGTGGCCGCCAACCAGGAAAAGCGGGGCTTCTTCACCCCCCCGGAGCGGGTGGAGATGATCCGCCGGGTGGTGGCGGAGGCGGGGCTCCAAAACGTCACGGTGGACAGCGACGAGGGCCTTTTGGTGAATTACATCCAGCGGGTGGGGGCCTGCGCCATCGTCAAGGGCCTGCGGGCGGTATCCGACTTTGAATACGAGTTCCAGATGTCGCTGACCAACCACAAGCTGCTGCCGGCCTGTGAAACCATCTTCTTTACCACCAGCGCCCGGAATATGTACCTTTCCTCCAGCATCGTCCGCCAGGTAGGCAAGCTGGGGGGGGATATCGCCGAATTTGTGCCCGCCTGTGTCTACCAGCAGATCCGCCAAAAGCTCACCGGCGGCAAGGAGCAGAACGAAGGAGGTTTGACCGATGAAAAATCTGGAATCCATCCTCAATGAGTTGGACGAGGTGCTGGAAAGCGCGGTGACACTGCCCCTCACCAGCAAGTGCATGGTGGATGCCGAACGCATCCGGGACCTCATCGACGACATCCGCCTCAACATCCCCTCGGAGATCAAGCAGGCCCGGGCGGTGGTTGCGGACCGCAACGAGATCCTTTCCATGGCAAGGCAGGAGGCGGAGGAGCTGATCCGCAAGGCGGAGGAGCGGGCCAAGGCCCTGGTGGATAACGACTCCATCGTCCGCCAGGCCAACGCCAAGGGGATGGCCATGCTCAGCGAGGCCAGCCAGAAAGCTTCGGACATGGTGGCCCAGGCCACCGCCCGGTCCAACGAGCTTACCGCCCAATCCACCGCCAAGGCAACCGAGATGCTCACCCAGGCGACCCTCCGGGCCAAGGAGATGAAGCAGACCGCCTTCGATTTTTCCGAGGGGATGCTCCGCTCCACCGAGGAGACGGTGGCCCGTGCCCTTACCGAGATCAAGACCACCCGTCAGGCCATCCTCCAAAGCGCCCGGGAGGCCATCAAGCAGCAGGGGGGCCCCACCCAGGGTGGTGGCGGTCCCGCCGGTGGCGGGTACCGGTAGGCGGGGGAGAGGCGCCGCCTGATGGAAGGACGGCGCCGGACAAGGCCGGAACGCCTGACGGGCCGGGGAAGCCAGTTGCTTCCGGCACCGCCGGGGGGCGGCAGGCCGCCAGATGACAAGACCGAAACAGGGACCCGGCAGTAAGCGCCGGGCCCCTGTTTTTACAGAGAGGGTGTATCGCTAAAGGCAACAGTGGAGCAGCCCATGAAGAAGGCGGTCCAGGAGGCACGCAAGGCCTCGGCAGGGTGAAAAAACGGGTGTTCTCTCCGGTCTGGAAAAGCGGGAGGCCATCTATCTCTGCAAAGCGCCGCGGAAGGGAGGCATACCTCTGCCGCGCCATGTTTCTCTGTACCGGGAAAGGGCGGCTGTGGGGCTTGTGACGGCGGCTTACCGGGAAGGAAGCGATTTCTGCGGTGCAAGGAAAGTTTGTTCTCTATCCCTGCGTTAGGAGCAAAAGCCACCCGGATAGGGTGGCTTTTTACATGACCAACACAAGAACATATGTGCTTTTTGCCGGTTTTGCTTTGGAAATTTGGTCGAAACGACGGAGATTTCGTCGGATTGCCCAAAACCGGACGAAAGAACATTAGTTCAATGTTGCATTTGTTCGCCAAATAGGATATACTTTTTCTTGTCAGTGGTGAATAGTGGGTTAAAGTGGTTTGCAAATCCTAAAAAATCCGGGAAGTGGGGTGGGGAGGGTGCTCATTGGCCAGTTTGAACATACCATCGACGCCAAGGGCCGCATCAACTTCCCCGCCAAGTTCCGGGAGGACATGGGGGACCGCTTTATCCTTACCAAGGGGCTGGATAACTGCGTGGCCGTCTATTCCCTGGAGGAGTGGAGGCGCTGGGAGCAAAAGCTTTCCACCCTGCCGGATTCCAAGTCCCGGCAGCTAAAGCGGTTTTTCTTCGCCAGCGCCACCGATGTGGAGCCGGACAAGCAGGGAAGGATCGTTCTGCCGGCGGTGCTGCGGGAGTACGCAGGGCTGGAAAAGGACGTGGTGGTCATCGGGGCGTCCGACCGGGCCGAGATTTGGGACGCCAAGCGGTGGGCCGCCGACAACGAGGACCTGACTGCCGACCAGATGGCCGAGCTGATGGACAGCCTCAACTTTTAACAGAGAGGGGGAGGAGGCTATGGAGTTTTCCCACATACCGGTCCTCTTCTCCCAGTGTATGGAGGGGCTGAGGATAGACCC
This sequence comes from Angelakisella sp., assembly GCA_022795575.1. Lineage (GTDB taxonomy): Bacteria > Bacillota > Clostridia > Oscillospirales > Ruminococcaceae > Angelakisella. Next base: position 7,096 of record JAAWGY010000009.1, read on the forward strand.
GGCAGGCACCTACATAGACGGCACCGCCGGGGGCGGGGGGCATTCCGCCGGCATTGCCCGGCAGCTTACCACCGGCAGGCTCATCGCCCTGGATAAGGACCCCGACGCGGTGGCGGCGGCGGGGGAGCGGCTGGCAGGCCTGCCAGCCCAGGTGGTGCAGAGCGACTTTGCCGAGATCCCCCGGGTGCTGGACCGGCTGGGCATCGGCCAGGTGGACGGGATCCTGCTGGACCTGGGGGTGTCCTCCCACCAGCTGGATACCCCGGAGCGGGGGTTCTCCTATATGGCGGACGCCCCCCTGGATATGCGGATGAGCCAGCAGGGGGCCAGCGCCTACGACCTGGTGAACAGCTGGGACGTCAGCGCCATGGCAAGGGTGCTCCGGGAGTTTGGGGAGGAAAAATACGCCCTGCCCATCGCCAAAAAAATCTGCCGGGCCAGGGAGGAAAAGCCGGTGGAAACCACCGGGGAGCTGGTGGAGCTGATCAAGGCCGCCATCCCCCCCAGCGCACGGTACGAGGGGGGCCACCCCGCCAAGCGGAGCTTTCAGGCCATCCGCATCGCCGTCAACAGCGAGCTGGACAGCCTCTCCCGCTGCCTGGACACCGCCTTTGCCCGGCTGGCCCCGGGGGGCAGGTTCGCCGTCATCACCTTCCACTCCCTGGAGGACCGGATGGTAAAGCAGAAGTTTGCCGCCTACTGCAAGGGCTGTATCTGCCCGCCGGACTTCCCGGTCTGCGTCTGCGGCCATGCCCCGGAGGGGAAGCTTGTCAACAAAAAGCCCATCGAGCCCAGCCCGGAGGAGCAGCGGGAGAACAGCCGGAGCCGCTCCGCCAAGCTGCGTGTTTTGGAGAAGCTGTAACGAAAGGGCCGTTAAAAAGGCCGTAAGCACCATGAAAGAACAGGAGGGCACCTATGCAGAGCACCGCTGCCAGAAGGTTAGAAGAGTACGAATACAGCCGGGAATACCGCGGCGTCCGCAAGGAGGAGCCCCCAAAGCTCCAGGTAAGGGAGGGGAAAAGGCCCCAGGAGGGGATCTCTCCCCTGCGGCTCCTCCTCTGCTGCGTCCTGCTGGTGGCCCTGATTTCCCTGGCCATCTACAACAACATCGTGATGGTGGAGCTGGGGGACCAGCTGAGCGACGCCAAGGCCAAGCTGGAGGAGCTGCAAAGCGAGGCGGTGGTGCTCCAGTCCAAAATGGAGCAGCAGACCTCTGTACACAATGTGGAGACCTACGCCTCCCAAACGCTGGGGATGGGCCGGGTGGACAAGTACCAGCTTACCTACATCAACATGGGGGGGGAGGGGGCCATCTACCGCACCGATAAGGCGCCGGACAAGGCGCCCGCCCAGGTTTTCCTCCGGGGCTTTGACAGCCTGCTGGAATACATGAGGCTCAACTGAATATATAAGTAGCAGAACCTGCTTCGCGTCCCAAAGGAGGCGGGGCAGGTTCTTGGAGAAGAGGAAGGAAAGCGTTTTTTGGGGAAAAGCGGCAGAAAGGGGGAGATGCCGGGTGTCAAATCTGCCGGACAGCAGCTCCAGAAGGAGGCTGCTCATCGTCTGTCTTTGTATTGTGGCGCTGGGCTTTGGCATGGTCGTCTACAACCTCTACAAGGTCCAGATTACCCAGGGCGATTTTTACCAGCAGCGGGCCATTGCCCAGCAGCTGCGCACCACCCCCATCACCGCCAACCGGGGGACCATCTACGACCGCAACGGCAACACCCTGGCGGTCTCCGCCACCGTATGGACGGTGCTGTTTTCCCCCCACGATATCGACGACGCCGAGGCGGAGATCCTGGCCGACGGCATGAGCGAGATTTTAGGGGTGGACCGGGAGTTTGTCATCGAAAAGGCCAAAAACAAAAAGAACTATTACCAGATTGTCAAAAAGAAGGTGGAAAAGGAAACCGCTGACAAGGTCATCGCCTTTGCCGCCGAGCACAAAATCGCCGGAGTCAGCCTCCAGAAGGACAGCAAGCGGTATTACCCCTACGGCAGCCTTGGCTCCAGCGTGCTGGGCTTTGTCAACGAGGAAAACCAGGGGGCCTATGGCATCGAATCCTACTACAACACCACCCTCAGCGGCACCCCCGGCAAGGTGGTGGCCGCCAAAAACGCCTGGGGAACCGATATGCCCTTTAGCTACCAGGAGATGTACGACGCCAAGGACGGCCACAGCCTGGTCCTTACCTTAGACGAAACCATCCAGCATATGCTGGATAAGCATCTGGAGACGGCGGTGGTGGAGCACAAGGTCCGCAACCGCGCCGCCGGCATCATTATGAATGTAAAAAGCGGGGAGATCCTGGGGATGACCACCAAGCCGGATTTTGACCCCAACGAAGCCTACGAGATCGCCGACCCTGCCGCCAAGGCGGCGGTGGAGGCGCTGCGGGGGGACGACGAGGCCTACCAGCAGGCCCTTAACGCCGCCCGGTTTGCCCAGTGGAACAATAAGTGCATCTCCGAGCCCTACGAGCCGGGCTCCGTCTTTAAGATTGTCACCCTCTCCACCGGGCTGGAGACAGGGGCGGTGGTGCCGTCCAACCACTTCCACTGCCCCGGCTTTTACATGGTGGGCAATGTCCGCAAGGGCTGCTGGAAGACGGCGGGCCACGGGGACCAGGACCTGGCCGCGGCGGTGCGAAACTCCTGCAACCCCGCCTTTATGATGGTGGGGCAGCGCATTGGGGCGGAGCGGTTTTACGACTACTTCAGCAACTTTGGCTTTACCGAAACCACCGGGGTGGACCTGCCGGGGGAGGCTATCGGCTCCTACCACAGCAAAAAGGCGCTCACCAACCCCAACGACTACGAAAACTCCCTTACCAGCTGCTCCTTCGGCCAGACCTTTAAGGTGACGCCGTTGCAGCTCATCACCGCGGTTGCGGCGGCGGTAAACGGCGGCACCCTCTACGAGCCCCATGTGGTCAAGCAGATTTTGGACGCCGAGGGCAACATCGTCCAGAGCATCGAGCCCAACGCCAAGCGGCAGGTGATCTCGGCCGAGACCTCCGCCATCGTCTGCCAGATGCTGGAAACGGTGGTGACAGAGGGCTCGGGCAAAAACTCCTACATCCCCGGCTACCGCATTGGCGGCAAAACCGGCACCTCGGAAAAGATCGACCTGATGAACAAAACCGGGGAGGACCGCAAGGTGCTTTCCTTTGTGGGCATCGCCCCTATGGATGACCCCCAGATCGCCTGCCTGGTGCTGCTGGATGAGCCTACCCTGGTCAACGAGTACGGCTCCACCATCGCCGCCCCGGTGGTGGGCTCCATCCTGGCCGACGTGCTGCCCTACCTGGGGATGGAAAAGGTGTACACCGAGGAGGAGCTGAAGAAGTTAGACGTTTACGTGGAGAACCAGGTGGCGAAGGTGGCCCATGACGCCCAGTCCGCCTGCACCCGCACCGGGCTGAACGCCCGGATCATCGGCGGCGGCGGCACCGTTGTTTCCCAAATTCCGGCGGCGGGCTCCACCGTCCCCAAGGGCAGCACCATTATGCTGTACACCGACGAATCGGCGGAAAGCGACGTGGTGACGGTCCCCGATGTCATCGGCAAGAGCGGCCTGGTGGTGAACCGGCTGGTCCTGAACGCCGGGCTTAACATCAAGATTACCGGAGTGGGGATTGAAAACGAAAACGCCGTGGCGGCAAAGCAGACACCGGCGGGGGGGACCGAGGTTCCCCGGGGGACCGTCGTCACCATCGATTTTGCCGACACCACCCTCCACGACAGCTTTTGAACCACAGCAATGGGAAGGCAGAGAAAGGGATATTGATATGACACTGAAGGATTACCTCGATAGCGTCCCCTGCACCCCCCGGATACCGGCGGAGGAGCTGGCAACCATTCCGGCCACCTCTGTCACCAACGATTCCCGCCAGGTGCGGGAGGGCAGCATCTTTGTCTGTATCCGGGGCGGGCGCTTTGACGGCCACGACAAGGCGGCGGAGGCCCTGGACCACGGCGCCGCCGCGGTGGTGGTGGAGCGGGACCTGGGCCTCCCCCGGCAGATTTTGGTAGAGAACACCCGGGCCGCCTACGCCCTCCTTTGCCGGAACCACTTCGGCAACCCCGCCCGTCAGCTAAAGCTGATTGGCATCACCGGCACCAGCGGCAAAACCACCGTGGCCTTTTTGGTCAAAAGCATTCTGCAGCAGGCGGGCAAAAGGGTGGGGCTTATCGGCACCATCCACAACGAGATCGGGCCGCTGGAGCTCCCGGCCAAGCACACCACCCCCGACCCCTACCAGCTCCACACCATGCTGGAGCGGATGGCCGAGGCCGGGTGCCAGTATGTGGTGATGGAGGCGTCCTCCCACGCCCTGGACCAGCACCGGCTGGAGGGCTGCCGCTTTGCCGCCGCCGTTTTTACCAACCTTTCCCAGGACCACCTGGACTACCACGGCACCATGGAAAACTACTTTGCCGCCAAAAAAAAGCTTTTTGCCATGGCGGATACCCCGGTGGTGAACCTGGATGACCCCAAGGGGGCGGAGCTGGCGGAGGAGCTGGGCAAGGGGACTGTCACCTTTTCCATCCAGCGGGACGACGCCACCCTTACCGCCCGCAACATCACCTCGGACGTCCGGGGCAGCAGTTTCCTGATTGTGGGCAGCCACATCATCCAGCGCACCCGGGTACGGATGCCGGGGCGGTTTTCGGTAAGCAACGCCATGGCGGCGGCGGCGGCCTGCTACGCCGTGGGCATCTCCCCGGAGGAGATCGCCGCCGGCCTGGCCGCCTGCGCCGGGGTGCCGGGCCGGGCGGAGGTCATCCCCGCCCCGGTGGAGTACACCGTCATCCGGGACTTTGCCCACGCCCCGGAGGAGCTGGAACAGATCATCACCACCCTGCGGCCCTACAAGGGGAAGGGGCGGCTCATCACCCTGTTTGGCTGCGCCGGGGACCGGGACCGCACCAAGCGGGCCGCCATGGGGGAGATCACCGCCAAGTACTCCGACCTTGTGATCCTCACCTCCGATAACCCCCGCACCGAGGACGAGGGCCAGATCATCGATGACACCCGCCCCGGCCTGGAGAAGTACAAGACACCCTACCGGATCATCCCCGACCGGTACGAGGCCATCGTCTGGGCCCTGGAGCAGGCCCAGAAGGACGACATCCTGCTGCTGGCCGGCAAGGGCCACGAGGACTACCAGGTGCTGCGGGAGGAGACCATCTACTTTGACGAGAAGGTGCTGGTGCAGCAGCTGCTGGAGCGGCAGGGGGACGAGTAGGGGCCTGACAGGAGGGCAGGGAGGTGAAAAAACCGGCACAGAATAAGCGGCTGCTGTTGGCCGGCGTAATCTGCCTCGCCCTTGCCGCCGCCGTCTTGGGGCCCGGTCTGTGGGAGGAATACCGGTACAACCACACAAAGCTCCGGGCGGAGATTATCTATTGCTACTCTGATACTTATATGATGGCGGCGGAACTGGATATGGATGAAAACTTCGGAACCCTCTTTTTCTTCAATTGGCCGGAAAAGCATGGGGACGAGAAGGCAAAGCGCCCCGGCTCGATCGTGGTTCTCACCGGGCCGGATTCGATGATGTGCAGTTACCCCGGCCAATACAGCGATGTTTTGGCGGTAAAGCTGGTGGAGCAGAGGGAGGACTTCATTGCCCGACATTACCACCGGCTGCTGGAAAAGTACCGGGATTATGACTGTGCCGATTCCAGTCAAGACGATGACCCGGCGTTGGTCGAAAAAAGAGCGGAGAACCTGAGAATTATTCGCAATGATATCAAGACATTGCCCAATTTGAACAGACAGGAAAAAGAGGGCTTGTGGTATTTGATTGTAGATTGTAATTTGAAGCATCTCAAAACATGACCGTAGAACGGAGGGCAGGGAAGTGAAAATTCCGGCACAGAAAAAGCGGCTGCTGTTGGCCGGGGCTGTTCTTTTGGGCGCGGCTGTTCTCCTTTTGGGCGGCGCGGCGTGGCGGGAATACCGCAGCAGCCACCATAAGCTGTATGCGGAGATCATCTGCTGCTATCCGGATTACAATTCCGTGCTGGCGGCGGACCTGGAGGACCAATTCGGCTGCGTCCTTTTCACCTTCCCTTGGCCGGAGGGGGCCGACCCGGCATTGAAGCAGCCCGGGATGCTGGTGGAACTCACCGGCCCGGATTTAATGGCCCTCAGCTACCCCGGCCAGTACAGCCCGGTGCGTGCGGTAAAAAAGACCGGCCAGCGGGAGGATTTTATCGAGAAGTATTACAATACCCTCCAAAAAGAGCTGGAGGAAACGGGCGGTGAAGCGCTGGGGGACAGACTGGCCGGACTGCCGGACCTAAACGACGAGGAGAGGGAAGGGCTGCGCTACCTTCTCTTGAACGGACCAAAAGCATCGGACTAAAACAGACAAAGGTGGGAACAACCCAATGGAAAAACTGACCATCCAAGAGATCGCCCAGGCGCTGAATATCCCCTGCCCTGGGGAGGGGGAGGTGACAGGCATCTGTACCGATTCCCGGGAGGTGACACCCGGCTGTCTCTTTGTGGCAATCCCGGGGGAGAGGGTGGACGGCCACGACTATATCCGGGGGGCGATTGCCCAGGGGGCCGCCTGCGCCCTGGCCCAGCGTCCCGGGGACTACCCGGCGGGCAGGGTGCTGATGGTGGAGAACACTGTGGACGCCATGCTGGCCCTCGCCGCCTGGTACCGGGACCGGATGCCTGCCCGGGTGGTGGGCATCACCGGCAGCGTGGGCAAAACCACCACCAAGGAGATGGTGGCGGCGGTGCTTTCGGCCCGTTTTCGCACCATCAAAACCCAGGGCAACCAGAACAACGAAATCGGCGCCCCCCGCACCCTCTTTTCCATTGACCGGGACACCCAGGCAGCGGTGGTGGAGATGGGGATGAGCGGCTTTGGGGAGATCCGGGAGCTGGCCCTGGCGGCAAAGCCGGAGGTGGGGGTTATCACCAACGTGGGGGTTGCCCATATGGAGGCCCTGGGGAGCCGGGAGAACATCCGCAAAGCAAAGCTGGAGCTGGCGGAATGCCTCCCCGACGGTGCCCCCCTGCTGCTCTGTGGGGATAACGACCTGTTACAGACGGTAAAAATTCCCCGGCTTTCCATTATTTTCTATGGAATCGACAACCAAAACAGCGATATCTGTGGTACAATAAGGAGCGTTACGCCATTTTCCACCGATTTTTCCATCTCCTGGCAGGGAAAGCGCTACGAGGCCTCGGTTCCCGGGGCGGGGAAGCACCTGGCGCTGGCCGGGCTGGCCGCCTTTGGCGTGGGGACCGCCATGGGGATGCCCCCGGAGGAGGCCGCTGCCGCCCTGGCGGGCTACACCCCCTCCGGGATGCGCCAACGGGTGGTGGAGCGGGGGGGCGTCACCGTTATCGAGGACTGCTACAACGCCAGCCCCGATTCCATGGCCGCGGCGCTGGATACCCTGGGCCTCTTCCAGGTAAAGGGGCGGCGGATCTTTGTGGCCTCGGATATGCTGGAGCTGGGGGAGATCGCCCGCCGGTGCCACCGGGAGATCGGGGAAAGGGCGGCGGCAAGCGGGGCGGACATCCTGCTGGCCTGGGGGGAGCTGGCGGAGGAGTACACCGATGCCGCCCGGCAGCAGGGGATGGCGGAGGCCCGTTTTTTCCGGGAGAAGCAGGACCTGGCCCAGGCGCTGATTGCGCTGGTCCGCCCGGGGGATCTGGTGTGGTTTAAGGGCAGCCGTTCCATGAGGCTGGAGGAGGTGGTGGAGCGGCTGTACAGCGCCCTTGACGAATAAAACCGGCTTTTGGGGCCGGGGAATGGATGTTTACGATATGGACAAAATATGGATCATCTTGGCTGTGGTGCTGGCCTTTGCCATCACCTCCATCTCCGGGATGTGGCTGCTGCCCATCCTTCGCAAGCTCCACTTTGGGCAGACCATCCTGGATATCGGCCCCCGGTGGCATAAAAACAAGCAGGGCACCCCCACCATGGGGGGGATTATGTTCATCTTTGGCATTGTGCTGTCGGTGGTGGCCAGCTTTTTGCTGATGCAGATGGGGGGAGGGCTCCCCGACCGGCCGGACGGCGCCGCCATCAAGGCGCGGCTCTTTTACGGGCTGATGCTGGCCATCGCCTTCGGCCTCATCGGCTTTGTGGACGATTACCTCAAGGTGGTGCGCAAGCAGAACGAGGGGCTTACCCCCAACCAAAAGCTGTTCTTGCAGCTGCTCTTCGGGGCCAGCTACCTGGGCCTTCTTTACATCAGCGGCAGCCGCAGCACCGCGCTGGTGGTGCCCTTTTTGGGCATCCTGGAGATCGGGCCCTTCTACTACCCCTTTGCCCTCTTCGCCATCCTGGCCCTTTCCAACGCCGTCAACTTTACCGACGGGTTGGACGGCCTCCTTTCCTCCGTCACCTTTGTGGTAGCCATCGCCTATATGATCCTCACCGTGCTGCTGGGGCAGTGGGAGCTGGAGATTTTGGCGGGGGCCATGGCGGGGGGGTGCCTGGGCTTTTTGGTGTGGAATTTCTACCCGGCCAAGGTCTTTATGGGGGATACCGGCTCCCTCTTTCTCAGCGGGCTGGTCATCGCCCTCTGCTTCGGCACCGGCCTGCCCCTCTTTGTGCTGCTCATTGGGGTGATCTACGTGGTGGAGATGGCCTCGGTGGTAATCCAGATGACCTACTTTAAGCTTACCCACGGCAAGCGCATCTTTAAGATGAGCCCCATTCACCACCACTTTGAGCTCTGCGGCTACACCGAGATGCAGATTGTCACCGCCTTTGCCCTCATCACCGCCGCCGGCTCCGCCCTGGCGATCTTCGCCGCCATTTTGATATAATTTGATGTAAGGAGATGGTCCCCATCGCGAACAGAACCGCAGCCAGACGCTTCCCCATCCAGCGGGCAAAGGGGAATATCGACCTCACCTTCCTGGTGCTGGTACTCACCCTGCTGGTGCTGGGGCTGGTGCTGATGTTTTCGGCAAGCTACGCCTACGCCTACTACTACGAGGGCAACAGCTTCCACTATATCACCCGGCAGCTGGTTTGGGCGGGGATGGGGCTGGCGGCGATGACCTTCCTTTCCACCTGGGACTACCACATCTGGCACCGCTTCGCCTGGCTGGCCTTTGGCGTTACCATTGTGATGCTGGTGATCGTCTACTTTATGCCCGACCGCAACGACGCCCACCGGTGGATCTTTATCGCCGGCCAGCAGTTCCAGCCCACCGAGGTGGCCAAGTTCTCCATCGTCCTCCTGTTTTCCCACATGATCTCCCTGAATTACGACAAGATGAAGACCTTCCGGTACGGCATCCTTCCTTACGGGATTATCCTGGTGCTTTACGCCGGGCTTATCGTTTTTGAACCCCACCTTTCCGCCACCATCATCATCATGGGCCTTGGGGTGGTGCTGATCTTTGTGGGCGGGGCCAGCCTAAAGTGGTTCGCCCTGGGCGGGGTGGGGGGCGTTGCCCTGGTCTTTGTGGCCATGATGATCCCCTCCATCAACGAGCGGGCCATGTACCGCATCAACGTCTGGCACGATCCCTTTATCGATCCCCAGGTGTCGGGCTTCCAGACCATCCAGTCCCTCTACGCCATCGGTTCCGGGGGGCTGATGGGGGCGGGCATCGGCAACTCCCGGCAGAAATACCTCTTTCTGCCGGAGCCCCAAAACGACTTTGTCTTTTCCATCATCTGCGAGGAGATAGGCTTTGTGGGGGCGGTGATTATCATCCTCCTCTTCGCCCTGCTGATCTGCCGGGGCTTTATGATCGCCGTCAAGGCCCGGGACCGCTTCGGGATGCTGCTGGCCACCGGACTCACCACCCAGGTGGGCATCCAGTCGGTGCTGAACATCGCGGTGGTCACAAACACCATCCCCAATACCGGCGTCAGCCTCCCGTTTTTCTCCTATGGGGGTTCCGCCCTGCTGATGCTGCTGGCACAAATGGGCATCATCCTTTCGATATCCCGACAAACCGCATTGGAAAAGGAGTAATGTGACATGAAGGTACTGTTCGCCTGCGGCGGGACGGCGGGGCACATCAACCCCGGCCTTTCCATCGCCGCTGTTCTGCGGGAGCGCTGCCCCGATGCGGAGATCCGCTTTGCCGGCAACCCCGACGGTATGGAGGCCCGGCTGGTGCCCAAGGCCGGCTTCGACTTTGTCCCCTTTAAGGCCATGGGCATCCAGCGGCGGCTGACCCCCTACAACATCTACCGCAACGTAAAATCGGTCTGCCTACTGATGACGGCAGAGCCCCGGGCAAAAAAGGTGATCCGGGCCTTTGCCCCGGACCTGGTGGTGGGCACCGGGGGATATGTCAGCGGCCCCATCCTGCTGATGGCGGCCAGGATGGGCATCCCCACCGCCACCCACGAGCAGAACGCCTTTCCCGGCGTCACCACCAAGCTCCTCTCAAAACAGGTGGATAAGGTGCTTTTGGCGGTGGAAAAGGCCAGGGAGTACCTGCCCAAGGAGGCGGCGGAGCGGTGCGTTGTCACCGGCAACCCGGTCCGCCCGGAGATCCTGCTGGAGCGCCGGGAGGAGGCGCGGCGGAAATGCGGCGTGCCGGAGGGAAAGCTCTGCATCCTCTCCTTTGGGGGGAGCCTGGGGGCCCAGCGGGTGAACGAGGCGGTGGCCGACGTTATGGCCTGGCACACAAAGGAGGGGAAGATCCACCACATCCACGCCACCGGCCAGTACGGCACCCAGCTGCTGCCCCGGCTCCTTACCCAGCGGGGGGTGGCCTGGGAGGGGAACCCCAACCTGGATATCCGGGAGTACATCGACGATATGCCCGCCTGCCTTGCCGCCGCCGACCTGGTCATCTGCCGGGCAGGGGCCAGTACCCTCAGCGAGCTGACGGCGGCGGGAAGGGCCTCGGTGCTCATCCCTTCCCCCAATGTGGCGGAAAACCACCAGTACCACAACGCCATGGTGCTGCAAAACGCCGGGGCCGCTGTGGTGGTGGAGGAAAAGGACCTCACCGGGGCGGGGCTGGTAAAGCTGGTCCGGGAGCTCACCGGGGATCCGGCCCGCCTGGGGCAGCTGGGGGAGAATGCCCGCAAAATCGCCGCTCCCCGGGCGGTGGAGCAGATAGCGGACGAGCTGCTGGCCCTGCTGAAGTAACCGATCCCCCCTCCCAAACATAGGATACACCTGCAAGCGGTATTCGCGGCTGGCAGATCCGGGACACAGCCCGCGGGATGCCGTAATCCGGAAATGGGAGCGGGTGTATTCCATGTCTGTTTACATAATCCATGGCGGCAACCGGGTCAGGGGGAGGGTGGCGGTCCACGGAGCCAAAAACTCCGCCCTGCCCATTCTGGCGGCCGCGGCGGTCTGCGGCGATTCGGTCATCGAAAACTGCCCCCGCCTTACCGATATCTCGGTGGCGATGGAGATCCTGGGCCACCTGGGATGCCGGGCCAGGCGGGAGGGGGACGCCATCCTCACCACCCAGGGCGGGCCGGGGGACTGCCGCATCCCTGACGAGCTGATGGGGGCCATGCGCTCGTCCATCGTCTTTTTGGGGGGGATGGTGGCCCGCCACGGCTGCGCCGAGCTCACCCTCCCCGGGGGGTGCGAGCTGGGGGCACGGCCCATCGACCTGCACCTGTTCGCCCTCAGCCAGATGGGGGCGGACATCACCGAGGCGGGGGGAAGGCTCTATTGCAGCGCCCCCCGGGGGCTCCACGGGGCCCGCATCAACCTCAGCTTCCCCAGCGTGGGGGCCACCGAAAACACCATCATCGCCGCCGCCACCGCCAGGGGGGAAACGGTCCTCACCGGGGCGGCCCGGGAGCCGGAGATCCTGGACCTTATCGACTTTTTGCGGGGGTGCGGCGCCAGCATCGATATGGCCCTGGACGGCACCATCCGGGTGGAGGGGGTGGAACGGCTCCACGGCGTCCGCCACCGGGTCATCCCGGACCGCATTGCCGCCGGCACCTACCTTTGCGCCGCCGCCATGACCGGCGGGGAGCTGCTGGCCCAGGACGTGGTCCCGGGGCACATCTCCTCCTGCCTTTCGCTGCTGGAGGGCGCCGGCTGCCGGGTGGAGACAGGGCCGGACTGGGTCCGGCTGACCGCGCCGGAGCGGCTGGAGGCCTTTGGCACCGTAAAAACCATGCCCTACCCGGGCTTTCCTACCGATATGCAGTCGGTGATGATGGCGGCAGCCACCGTGGCCCGGGGGACCACCCTGTTTGTGGAGAACATCTTTGAGAGCCGCTACCGCCACGTGCCGGAGCTGCGGAAGTTGGGCGCAAGCATTGTCACCGAAGGCCGGGCGGCGGTGGTGACAGGGGTGGAGCGCCTTACCGGGGCCAGCCTGGTCTCCACCGACCTGCGGGGGGGCGCGGCGGTGGTGCTGGGGGCCCTGGCGGCGGAGGGGGAGAGCGTCGTTGCCGGCCTGGACCACATCGACCGGGGGTACGACGACCTGGAGGGGAACCTGAGACGCCTGGGGGCGGATATCAAAAGGGATGGATGAGGAAAGATGGACAGGAGCAGGGTACAGAGGCGCCGGCGAAGGCGCTGGATCGGATATATCGCCTTCCTGATGCTGGTGCTCACCGGGGCGGCGGTCCTCTGCCTTGCCATGTTCTTCCGCACAAAGGAGATTGTCGTCACCGGCAACGACCGCTACACCGATCGGGAGCTGATCAGCGCCTCGGGGATCCAGCTGGAGCAGAACATCTTTTCGGTGGACCGGGAGCGCACCGCCGCCCAGGTCAAGGGAGCTTTCTCCTACCTGGAGGAGGTGCAGATTGTCCCGGTGATGCCCACCAGGGTGGAGATACGGGTGGTGGAATCGGTGCCCCAGCTGGTGGTGGTAAACTCTGCCGACAGCTACTCGCTGCTGAGCACCGGCGGCCGGATCATCGAGCAGTGCCTGGGGCTGGCGGGGGAGGAGCTGCCCCTGGTGCTGGGGGCCAGCTTCAGCTGGTACGCCCAGGGGGCCTACCCCCACCAGCTGCCAGAGGAGGTGACAAACCGCCGCCACAAGAATTACCGGGAAGCCACCCCGGAGGAGCTGGCGGGGGTGCGGATCATCGAAACGCTACAGTACGTGATGAAATCGGCGGAGGCGGCGGAGTTTGGGACCATCGACTACATCGACGTTACCGACGACCTTTCCACCAGCATCCTGTGGGACAAGCGGGTGCTGATCCGGCTGGGCACCGAGCTGGAGCTGGAGCGCAAGCTCCGCTTTGCCCGGGCCATCATCGACGGGGAGCTGGAGGAGGATTTTACCGGGGTGCTTGATGTATCGGTGCTGCCGAAAAACGACAGGGCCTACACCGGGGAGGCGAAGGTGGAGGAGTTTATCCATCCCTTTTACCTGGAGCATTACTATAAATACTGAGAGGACCACAAAAAAGGGGATACAATTTTTGGAAAAAACCGTTATTTCTGCCGGGAAAGGTTGATTCTCCGGCGAAAATCTGGTAGTATTGAATGGTTAGGAACTCCAAATTCCTGGAGAGTATGTGGAGGAGCGTGGAATCGTGAAAATGAACATCGACCTGGACAATGATTTCGATAAAGTGGTTGCCATCAAAGTAGTGGGGGTAGGCGGCGGCGGCGGCAACGCCGTGGATCATATGTGCAGCAGCGGGATGGGCAGCGTGGAATTTGTTTCGGTCAACACCGATATCCAGGTCCTGCGTTCCTCGAAGGCCTCCTACAAGCTCCACATCGGGGACAAGCTCACCCGGGGGATGGGGGCCGGCGGCGACCCGGAGAAGGGGCAGAAGGCCGCCGAGGAGAGCCGGGAGGAGATTGCCGCTACCCTAAAGGGTACCGACATGGTTTTTATCACCGCCGGCATGGGGGGCGGAACCGGCACCGGGGCGGCGCCCATCATCGCGGAGATCGCCCACGAGATGGGCATTCTTACCATCGGCGTTGTCACCAAGCCCTTTGAGTTTGAGGGCAAGCGCCGCATCCGCCAGGCCCAGGAGGGCATCACCAAGCTGAAGGAAAAGGTGGACTCCCTCCTGGTCATCCCCAACGAGCGGCTGCGGACCATCAACCCGGAGATCACCTTCTTCAACGCCTTTGCGGCGGCGGACGAGGTGCTGATGCAGGCGGTGCAGAGCATCTCTGACCTGATTAACATCAAGGGGATTGTCAACCTGGACTTTGCCGACGTCACCTCGGTGATGAAGGACGCGGGTTTTGCCCATATGGGCATCGGCCGGGCCAACGGCGAGGGCAAGGCGGAAAAGGCGGCCAAGGAGGCCATCACCTCGCCGCTGCTGGAGACCTCCATCAACGGCGCCCGCGGGGTCATCGTCAACTTCCTGGTGCCCCCCAGCATCGACCTGAAGGACATCAACAACGCCTCTGCCATGATCCACGACGCTGCCTCGGAGGAGGTAAACCTGATCTGGGGTGTTGCCTTTGACGAAAACCTGGACGATGAGATCCGCATCACCGTAATCGCCACCGATTTTGAGCACGAGTCCGGCTACAGCATCCCCACCACCCCCGCCAAGGTGGAGCAGCACAGTCCTGCTGCCGCTCCGGCCCCTGCCGCCCCGGCGCCGGTAACGGCTCCCACCCCGGCGGCCCCTGCCCCTGCCCCGGCCCCTGTGGCGGAGCCCCAGCCGCCGGCCTCCATTGCGGCCAGCCTGAGCGCCTTGGGGGACGAGGACGATTTTTCGGACAGCGGCAATGACGGAATGGACGAATTCGACCTCAGCGACATTATTAAAATGCTGAATAACCGCTAAACAGCGCCAAAAGGCAAGAGCCGCACCGAAAAAAACGGTGCGGCTCCTTTTCGTGGGGGAGGGGAGGGCGCGGCCCACTTTACACAATGGCGTCCTCCCGGGTGTAGGCCCCCAGGGAGCCTTCCCGGACCTGGATGCAGAGGAAGCGGATGGCGCAGTCCTCCGCGGCAAAAAACTGCCGCTTTGCTGCCGGGGCAATCCGGAGCCAGTCGCCGGCCGCAAGCGTCACCGTGTCGCCATCGATTACCGCCCTGCCCCTGCCGGACAGCACGGCGTAGATCTCCTCGTTGCTCTTGTGGGCGTGGACAAAGGGCACACCCGCCCCGGCGGGGAGGTGGTTGACGCTGATTTCCGCCCCGGTCAGCCCAAGGCTGTCGTGGAGCTCCACCCGCGGGTCGTCAGCAATTGTTACCTTTTTGTAGTTGGACATGATTCATTACCTCCGGTTGTTTTGTCGTAACCTTAACTGTTACAATTAAAGTTATACCACATCGGAGATATAATGTCAATAGTTACATCAAAAAAACTCAGAACCTGTATTCATAACCGGATGATGCAGGCAGGACAAGGGATTTTCCCGCCCTGCAAGGCAAAAAACCGCAGCAATACTTGGTGTATTGCAAGGT
>JAAWGY010000010.1 GCA_022795575.1 Angelakisella sp.
CCAGATTAACGGAAGTCCAAACAGAGGATTTGTGCTTCTGCTTGGAAAACCGAAATCATGTCAGTAACCTCCGGAATAAACTCAAGGTCACGTCCGAAACACCGGACTACATCAGGAGCGTTCACAGTATTGGGTGCAAATTCAATCCAAATATCGAAATTCTTTCATCAACGAAGAAGCGGGTATTCAAAAAGAAATATTCATCTGCATATCGTTGTAAGATTAGCTTTTGCAATGTTAAAGCAACAAGAGAAATAATCATCAAAGACACAATCATTATTATAATCGTTCCGTAGAACATTCCGCAGGACACGGGATGTTCTTTTTCCAGCCGCATCCAGAATTCCATACCATCTTTTACCTCCTTCATTTCCGTTCAATATCCGTATCCGTTTTGCTATGCAACAGTGCTGCTTTTCTTCCTCTCAAACAAATACTCAATATTCATTTGAGGGAAAAAGGCATTACGAATAACATAAACTTCGGACAGTGTAAAGTCACCATTTCTATTGATATTGTCGTGGATGCTTCTGCCGGTTGTGTGTGACATGCGAAAGATTGGTTGATGCAATAGATTTACAAGCCCTTTCATCACATCCTTCCGCTGCAAACAGTGGAGATGACTATTTGTTTCAACCGTAAAAGGTGGATATCATGAATGGTTTCCACCATCGGAGGAAAATTATTCCTTGCAATCCATCTATATTGGTGATATGATAGACGAAAAGGAGATGGCATATAATGTGGCTTGACAAATTGCGGGAAATGAAAAATGCTTCCGAACTCACTACAAAAGAGATTTCGTTTTTGTCAAAAATTCCAGAACCAACTCTCGAAAAAATATTTGCAGGTGCAACAAAGGATCCTAAATTAGAAACAATGAGACAGCTTGTTCATTTTTTTGGATATACACTTGATGATTTAGAAGATAAACCACTAAAAAAGTCCCTTAATACAGCCGAAGCAATGCCAAGGGAGCTTGCGTCAAAATTGGAAAGACTGTATTTTCTTTTGCAGCAACTGAACGGGCAAGGACAAGAAAAACTGCTTGATTATGCAAATGATTTGGTGGCGTCCGGAAGATATATAAAAAGTGGTCAATCTAACTTGGGCCAGAAGGAAGCATAATATAAAAGCTCAGACGAGAGCCCAAGGCACTAATTCAACTGTCAGACTAAAATCTGTTAAGGAGGATGTTTCATTATGGACAGCAAAGAATATCTTATGTTACAAGAAGAAATACTACACCTTGATGAAGCCATTGTAATACAATAAATTTCTTTTACGTATTCTTGGCAAGCTTTTCATGAAAGCAAAGAAGATTTTGGGTTTCAATGGGAAACTAACAACAAAAGATCTTCGGAATCATTTGCTTGGAAACGACCACATATAACAGAGAAAGCGCTCTCTTTTATGTACACATTCCACGATCCTTTTGCTGTAACAAGCTTGACCATGTTTCTTCTGTTTTGTCTCCGAATTGAATGGAGTAATTTCGCCATTTATGAAATATCAAAAGCGAATATTTGTACACCGCTATGGACAATTAACGAAAATAGAAAATAGGAACAGAGTATTATATTGTTCAATGGAATATTTTGAAACATGAATCGGTATTTTATATTTTCAAAACAATGAAACTTTTTTACATGAAATTCATACCAGATCCAAAAACCTCAAATAAACTCTAAAGGGGGTACACAGGGTGCAATTGACCAATATCCGTTATGTGATAGCCATCGCAAAGGAGGGGAGCTTTACCAAGGCGGCGGAAAGTCTCTACATCAGCCAGCCGGCGCTGAGCCAGGCGATTCGCCGGCTGGAGCAGGAGATGAAAATTTCTATCTTCATCCGGGAAAAGAACAAGGTCTCCTTGACCCCAGCCGGAGAGGTGCTGGTGGAGGAGGGGCAAAAAATGCTGGAATCGGAACGGAACATCCGGCATCGCATCCATGAGCTGGAGGAGCTGGATACCGGAAAGCTGTTCATTGGAGGCGCCTCCTCTTATGTGCGGTATTTTTTCAGCAGAGTCCTGGCGGAGTTTCAGACCCAGCACCCCCATGCCCAGCTGATTCTACAGGATGGCTTTACCCAAAACCTCTGCGCCGATCTGCTGGAGGGAAACCTGGACATCGGGCTGTTGGCAGAGCCTATCCCGGAGGGAATCGACCACTATCCGGTTTTTCAGGAGGAAATCTTTCTCGCCCTCCCCTGGAATCACCCGCTGAACAGAAAATTCCCGCCAAAGGGGAAGCCCTACCCCGTCGCAGACCTGAGCCTGTGCCGGGATGAAAAGTTTATCTCCTGCCAGCCATACCGCCGCATCACGGATATTTTGTTCACCGAAGCCCGGCGGGCAGACTTTACGCCCAACATCCTTTTGGAGAGCTCCAGCACCGAAAACGCCAACGCGATGATCTGTCACGGGATGGGGATCGGACTTATCCCGGAAGTGACCATCCGGCTTTGCCCCAAGGAACAGCGAGCCCGGTATTACCGGCTGCGGCCCGGAGGCCTGATCCGGCGTTTTCACATCGGGCGGCGGGCGGGGAAATTCAATAACCGGTTGCAGGAGAAGTTCTTTTCTATGGCAAAGGCCTTTGAAATCACCTGAAAAAGCCCTGGGCATTTGTTACACAAAAAACAATATATCGAAAAGAGAGTGTTCATTTTTTATAAATTAACACTCTCTTTTTTTGTCCCATAATTTTTTGTTATGGGCCCTGTACGATGTTGGTATTTTACAAGAATAATGTCACATGATAAACTGAATACAACAAAATGACGAAAAAGGAGGGGGATAGAATGGATGGGAAAACATTGACCGGGAAGCTGCTCTCCGATCATCTTGTTTCCGGTTCCCTGGAGGCAGGCGAGGAATGCCGGATCCGGGTGGACAGCACCCTGGTCCACGATATGTCCGGATTGCTGGCCTTTATGGGCTTTGAGGCGATGGGCCTGGACCGGGTGGCGGTTTCTGCCCCCAACCTCTTTATTGATCATAATCTGGTGGCGATGGATGCCAGCAGCCTGAACGACCAGGAGTTTCTCCAAAGCTGCGCCAGAAGGTTCGGCCTGGCCATCTCCCGGCCCGGAAACGGAATCTGCCACAGCGTCTACTATCATCGGCTGGGAAGGCCGGGGACCATCCTTGTGGGGGCGGACAGCCATTCAGCGACGGCAGGGGCCCTGGGGGTGCTGGGAATCGGCGCCGGCGGGCTGGATGTGGCGGTGGTCATGAGCGGCGAGCCCTTTCAGATGAAGGCCCCAAGGGTACTCAATGTCCGGCTGGAGGGAAAGCTGCGGGCAGTCAGCTGTGCCAAGGATGTGGCCCTGCTCCTCCTGGGCCGTCTGGGCGTGAAGGGCTGCGTGGGCCGAATCATGGAATACAGCGGCCCTGGCGTGGAGACCCTCACCGTCCCCCAGCGGGCCACGATCGCCAACATGGGGGCGGAGATGGGGGCTACCTCCTCCATCTTCCCCGCAGACGAGCAGGTCCGCCGCTTTCTCTGCGCCCAGGGCAGGGAGGAGGCATACCGCCTTTGTCTGGCCGACCCGGACGCAGACTATGAGGAGAGCCTTACCATCGACCTGTCCCGGGTGGAGCCTATGGTGGCCCTGCCGGGGCAGCCGGACCGGGTAGTCCCGGTGTCCCAGGCGAAGCCGGTGGAGTTCTCACAGATTTTCATCGGCAGCTGCACCAACGGCTCCTATACCGACCTTGCCCGGGCGGCTCTGGTGCTGCGGGGCAGAAAGGTCCATAGCGGCACGGCGGTCCTGGCGGCCTGCGGGAACAGGCAGATTTATCAGATGCTTCTGCGGGACGGCTACATAGGGATGCTTGTGGACGCGGGAGTCCGTTTTTTGGAGTGTGCCTGCGGCCCTTGTATGGGAATCGGCCAGGCCCCTGCCTCAGGGGCAAAGATCCTGCGGACCACCAACCGCAATTATCCTGGGCGCAGTGGTACGCCGGATGCCGAAATGTACCTCTGCGGCACCGAGGTGGCGGCGGCCAGCGCGATCACCGGACAGCTCAGCACTCCGGCCCGGTGGATGGATGTCTCTCTCCTGGAAAAAATCAAGGAACCGGAGCATTACCTTGTGGATGACGGGATGCTCCTTCGCTATGACAAGGCCCCCACAGGGGAGCCCCTGTGCGACAGTCCGAACATCCGGCCCATGCCGGTGAAGGAACCCCTGTCCCGGGAGATCAGCGGCCCGGTCAGTCTGAAGCTAAGCGACGGGGTAAGCACCGATGACATCGTTCCGCCGGAGCCCAAGATCCTCACGCTACGGCCCAATGTGCCGGAGCTTTCCAAATACCTGTTCCACAATCTGGACCCGGCCTTTGCAGCCCGGGCCGCAGCGGCGGGAAGCAGCTTCCTGGTGGCGGGAGACGGCTATGCCCAGGGCTCCAGCCGGGAGCACGCCGCCATCGGATGTATGTATCTGGGGGTTCAGGCGGTGCTGGTCCGCTCCATCCATCGCATCCACCGCGCCAACCTGATCAATTACGGCGTGCTTCCCCTGCTTTTTGAACAGCAGGAGGACTGGGCCGCCGTCGACCAGGGGGACCAGCTTTTCATCGAGTCGGTATGGGACCAGCTGGTGGGGGACGGGCGTATCCGGGTGGAGAACCGGAGCAAGGGCTGCTCCTTCTATGTCCGTTCCGACCTGACACCCTATGAGCGGGAGCTCATCCGGGCGGGAGGACTGATCCCTTACATCCGTTCCCGCAGAGGAAACAGGGAGGATGTGGAGAGATGAACCTTACAGAAAAGCTCCTGTCTCAACATATGGTATTCGGAACGCTGGCCCCCGGCGGGGAGATTGGACTGCGGGTGGAACAGACGCTGACTCAGGACGCCTTGGGTATGTTGACCTATATGGCCTTTGAGCAGATGGGACTGCCCCAGGTCCGCACCGAGCTGTCGGTAAGCTATCTGGATCACAACATGGCTTATCTGGACTACCGCAACCCGGACGATCACGCCTATCTGCGGGGCATCGCCAAGCGGTACGGGATCTATCTTTCAGAGGCCGGAAACGGGATCTGCCACGTTGTCCACCTCTCCCGGTTCGCCATTCCGGGGAAGCTTGTAGTGGGGACCGACAGCCACACGCCCTGTGCCGGAGCGGCGGGGATGCTGGGAATCGGCGCCGGAGGCCTGGAGGTGGCCGCCGTCATGGCGGGCCAGCCCCTGCGCCTGCGCTGCCCCCGGGTCATCCGGGTGGAGCTTACCGGGCGTCTGGGGCCGGGAGTGAACGCCAAGGACGCAGCCTTGGTGCTGGTGGGACAGCTGAAGGTCAAGGGCGGCCTGGGCGCTGTGCTGGAGTATACCGGTGCGGGCCTGCAAGACCTCACCGTCCCCCAGCGTATGACCCTTGCAAATATGGGGGCCGAGGTGGGCGCTACCTCCTCCCTGTTCCCCTCCGATGAGCAGACCAGGACCTTTTTCCGCGCCCAGGGGCGGGAGGAGGACTGGCTTCCCCTAAGTGCTGACGCGGACGCCCGTTATGATGAGACCATTTTCTGCGACCTGTCCCAGATTGTGCCCATGGTGGCCCTGCCCCATCAGCCGGACCGGGTGGTCCCGGTGACGCAGGCGGGCAGTATAAAGGTGGACCAGGTGTTCATCGGCAGTTGCACCAACAGCTCCTATACCGATCTTACCCGGGCGGCGGCCATCCTCAAAGGCCATACGGTGGCCGAGGGTGTCAGCCTGGTGGTCACACCGGGGACCCGGCAGAGCTACGCGCTGCTGCTCCAAAACGGCGCCATCGAGAGCTTTGTTCAGGCGGGGGCCAGGATCTTGGAGTGCGGCTGCGGCCCCTGTGTGGGGCTTGGGCAGGCGGTGCGAACCGGCGGAGTCTCCGTCCGGACCAGCAACCGGAATTTCAAGGGCCGCTGCGGAACAGAGGACTCCTCTGTTTACCTGGTCAGCCCGGAGACGGCGGCGGCCACGGCGGTGCTGGGGCGGCTGGCTACAGTGGAGGACCCAAAGCTGCATCAGGTGCTGGCGTCCATCTCCGAGCCGGAACGATACGGCGGGGACGACAGGATGCTCCGCCCCCCCACGGCGGGAGAGGAGCAGGTGGAAATCCTCCGGGGACCTAACATTCAGCCCATCCCCATGAAGGAGCCGTTGCAGGACCGGTTGGAGGCCAAGGTGGTCATCCGGCTGGGGGACAATGTCTCCACCGATGAGATCGCCCCTGCCGGGGCAAGGAATGTGTCCATGCGCTCCAATATACCCGCGGTCTCCCGGTCCACCTTTTCCCGTCTGGACCCAAGCTTTGCGGACCGGGCCCTCCAGTACGGGCAAAGCATGATCATAGCCGGGGAAAACTATGGGCAGGGTTCCAGCCGGGAACACGCCGCGCTGATGCCGATGTTTTTGGGCGTCCAGGCCGTCTTGGCCAAGAGCTTTGCCAGGATCCACCGGACCAATCTTATCAACTTCGGCATTTTGCCCCTGGTATTTCAGGACCCGGCGGACTGGAAGGGCCTGGAGCAGGGCGACAGCCTGGAGCTTGTGGATATTTGGAAAGGGCTTGACCAGGGAAGACTTCTGGTCCGGAACCAAACCCATGGGGCCCAATTCACCGTCGAGCTTGACATTTCACCCTATGAGCGAGAGCTTCTCCTATCCGGTGGACTGTTGCGCTATATAAAAAATCCCCCTACGGGGAAGAAGAAGGAGTTAGGATTATGAAATTGTGGAAAAAAGTCGCTATCTTCTCTACCATCTGTGCTTTGATACTTTCCCTGTCCGCCTGCGGTAAGCCTGCCGCGGGAACACCCTCCTCCGGCACGCCCGAAAACAGCGCTCCCGCCTCCGGCTCCCCGGCCCCCGCAGCTCCCAGCTTCCCGGACGGCAAGACCGTTACCCTGGTGGTCCCCTTTGCAGCCGGCGGTAATGTGGACCTGTGCGCCCGCATCATTGCGGAGGAGATGAGCAAGGTTCTGAACACCAACGTGGTGGTGGAGGATCGGGAGGGCGGCGGCGCCATCATCGGCCAGACCTACGCGCTGAGCCAGCCTGCCGACGGCTACACCGTCCTGTTGCAGACCTCCAGCTTTGTGACCAATATCCTCTCTGGCGATACCGAATTTGGTATGGAGGACTGCATCGCCATCGGTCAGTTCTGCTTTGACCCCGAGGTGATCGTGGTCTCCGCCGACTCTGAGATCACCTCCCTGGAGGAGTTCTTCGAGAAGGCCAAAAGCGGGACACTCACCAACTCTACCCCCGGCTTCTCCACCTCCCACCACATCGCCAGCCTGATCCTGGCCGATACCTATGGCCTAAACTTTGACTATATGCACACCAATGGCTCCGCCGAGCAGGTTGTGCAGCTGGCCGGCGGCCATGCCCAGTCCGGTCTCACCACCTACGGCGGCGCCGCCACCCTGATTCAGGAGGGGAAGATCATCCCCCTGGCCGTCTGCTCCAACGAACGCCATCAGGCTCTGCCCGATGTGCCCACCATGGCTGAGCTGGGCTACGACTTTACCTATGGCGCTTACCGCGGAATGGGTGTCCCCGCCGGTACCCCCGACGAGGTGGTCCAGATTCTTTCCGATGCCCTGGGCAAGGTCATGTCCGTCGATTCGGTGATCCAGGCCTTCACCGACAGTGGCTTCCCCATCTCCTATCTGCCCGCCGCCGACTTCCAGGCGATGCTGGAGCAGGACTACAAGAATATGGAGTCCATCTATCACCTGCTGGAGGAGTGATCCGGCAGTCAGCTTGCGGACCAAGCACAAGGCCGGACCGCTTCCGGTCCGGCCTTGTGCTTTCAAATCGCCATGACTGATGCGACAGAGCGGCCCTTTGGGGCGGGCATGGCACGGAAAGGAGAGATTTTGTTTGCATAAAAAGGACATGGGCGTGGGCGCTGTTTCCGTCCTGTTTGGCGCGTGGATGTTTTTTATGGCGACCAAGCTGAAGAGTGGCCCCGCTTTCTGGCCCAAGATCGTGGCCGCCGGAATTGTGATCCTGGGTGTTATCATTTTTGTGACCGCCTTTGTTAAGCTCAGGACCGAAGGGGAGCCCCAGGAGAAGAAGGCCAAGGCCCCGCCCCAGTACGGCAAGGTCCTGATCGTGCTTGGGATCCTCATCGCGTACTATTTCGCCTTCCAGTACATCGGTTACACCATCCCTACCTTCCTGATGATCGCCGGAACCGCCTTTACCCTGGGGTACCGAAACTGGAAGGTCATGATCCCCACCGCGCTGGCGGTCAGTATCTGTCTGTATCTGGCCTTTACACAGCTGTTCAATGTCCGGTTCCCGGGCGTATTCTTCTAAAGGAGGTGGCACAGGTATGCAAAACATTCTGCTTGGTCTCTCTGCTTTGATGCAGCCCCAAACGCTGCTGTTCCTGTTTATCGGGACCGTAGTGGGCCTTATCATCGGCGCGCTCCCCGGCCTGACGGGTAACATGGCCATCGCCCTGATGGTCCCTGTCACCTTCACCATGGACCCCACCACCGGCCTGGCCTTTCTGACCGCGATCTACTGCTCCTCCATCTTTGGCGGCTCCATCTCCGCCATCCTGCTGGGCATTCCGGGGACCATCTCCTCTTTCGCCACCACCCTGGACGGTTATCCCATGGCCCTGCAAGGAAAAGCGGGGACAGCGCTGGGCGTTTCCACCCTCTCCAGCGTGTTTGGCGGCGTTTTTAGCGCCATTGTTCTGATGAGCCTGACCTCTGTGCTGGCGGAATTTGCCCTCACCTTTGGTCCCGCCGAGTATTTCGCCGTGGCTGTTCTGGGCCTGTCCTGCATCGCCAGCATCGGCGGAAAGTCCATTTCCAAGGGACTGCTGTCCGGCTTTATCGGCCTGTTTATCGCCTGTATCGGCATGGACCCCCAGACCGGCGTAAAGCGGTATACCTTCGGCAACATCAACCTGCTCAGCGGTGTGGAGATGGTGGCCGCCCTCATCGGTCTGTTCGGCGTGATTTCGGTGCTGAAAAGCGCGGAGAAGGCCAAAAAGGCCACCGGTGAGCGGGCAGAGGAGAAGATGCCCGATGTGGGCTCCACCTGGATCGGATGGAAGATGTGCGCCCAGCTGCTTCCCACCTGGCTGCGGGGCGCCGTGATCGGCACTGTGGTGGGCATTATCCCCGGCGCCGGGACCAATGTGGCCACCTTCCTGGCCTACGACACGGAAAAGAAGATCAGCAAGGACGGTGACACCTTCGGCAAGGGCAACCCCAAGGGTGTAGCTGCCCCCGAGTCGGCCAACAACGGCGTCACCGGCGGCTCCCTGGTGCCCCTGCTGGCCTTGGGCGTGCCGGGGAACGCCACCTCGGCCCTTTTCCTCAGCGCCCTGATGCTCCAGGGCCTTGCCACCGGCCCGGTGCTCTTTACCGACCACGCCGATATCGTCTACGCCCTGTTCCTGGCCTTCTTCATCTGCAACATCATCATGGCGCCGCTGGGCCTGTTCCTGTTGCGCTATATGAAGAAGATCCTCTCGGTCCCGGAATCGCTGATGGGCGGTATTATTCTGGCCTTCTGTGTCACAGGCGTGTTCTCTATCGCCACCAACCCCTTTGATGTGATCACTGTCATCGTCTTTGGTGTGTTGGGGTATGTCTTCTACAAGTTCGACATCCCCTCCGCCCCGCTGATTGTCTGCCTGGTGCTGGGCTCTATGGCGGAAAGGAACCTGCGGCAGGCCCTGGTGGCAAACAGCGGCTCCTACAGCTTCCTGTGGACCCGTCCGATCACCCTGATGGTGCTGCTCATCTCCCTGTTCAGCTTCTTTGCCCCCATCATCAGCAAGGCCGTAAAGTCTGCCCGCAAGCGCCGCCAGCCCAATGTGGTAAGTGTCAACGATATGGTGGAGGGCAGCGGGGAAGAGCTGGACGATGATTGACGCTTTGCAATGGAGGGATGGGATGTGAACAGGACCCGTGCTCTGTGTGACTTTTTGGCCGGCCTGACCCCGGAACAGGTGGGCCGGGAAAACCTGACGGATATCCGCTATAAAACACTGGACTGGCTGGGGTGTGCCGTGGCGGCGCTGGACCGTCCCTGCGCCGCGGGAGCGGGACAGCTGCTTTTGGAGGCGGGCGGGGCGGAACAGGCCAGTGCCGTGGGGTTCCCTGCGCCCACCTCGGCCCAAAACGCCGCCTTTTATAACGGCCTTATCAGCCACGCCCTGGAGTATGACGACACCAACAAGGTAGCCATCACCCATCCGGGGGCCCCGGTGATCGCCGCTGCCCTGGCGGCCGCCGAGATGGCAGGGGTGGATATGCTCACCTATGCCATGGGGGTGGCCGTGGGCTACGAGGCCATGATTCGCCTGGGGGGAGCGGTGAACCCCGACCACTATACCTACTGGCACACCACCGGGACCTGCGGCACCTTTGCCGCGGCCGCAGCGGCGGGCCGGATGATGGGGCTGGACGGCGAGCAGCTGGAGACGGCGATGGGCATCGCCGCCACCATGGCCAGCGGACTGGTCTATGTCTTTGGCACCGACGCCAAGCTGGTGACGGTGGGCAACGCTGCCCGCAACGGCGTCACAGCGGCCCGCCTGGCGATGTTGGGCTTCTCCGCCCCCAGGGATGCCTTTGCGGCCCCAAAGGGCTACGCCCGCTCCGCCGGAGGGAAGGAGGACCTGTCCTTCATGGTACCCCAGCCCGAGGATCCCCTGATGCTGGAGGACGCCTACTACAAGATCCACGCCTCCTGCGGTCATACCCATTCCGCCCTGGACGCCCTCCAAGCCCTTCTGGAGGAGGAGCGGCTTTCCGCCCAGGATGTGACGGGGGTGGAAATCCGGGTGTACCAGGTGGCCAAGGAGTTGTGCTCGGCCTACCGGACCCGGCAGGAGACCGAGGCGAAATTTTCCCTGCCCTTCTGCGTGGCGGCTATGCTCCGCTACGGCCGCTGCACCCTGGCGGAATTCGCGCCGGAGATTCTGGGGGATCCTACCATGGAGGAGTACGCCAGGCGGATCACCGTAGTGGAGGAGCCGGCTTACACCGCCGCGTACCCCGCCCTGCGCACCGAGAGTGTCACCTTGACCTTGCGGGACGGCAGGGTGCTGTACAAAGCGGTGGATCTGCCGGTGGGGAAACCGCCCCGGGACTTTATCGAAACGAAATTTTTCTCCCTGGCGGAGATGACTGTGACTCACGACTGCGCAGCCGCGCTGCGGAATACGGCGCTGACACTGGAGGACAGCGCGCCGATCCGTCTGCTGGGCGCCGCGGCAAGAAATTTAAGGAGGAAATAAACAATGGCTTCCAATATGCTTGACTCCATGCTTTACCGCAACAGCTTCAGCACGCCCAAGATGCGGGATATTTTTGACGACACCACCATCATCCAAAACATTCTGGACTTTGAGGCCGCTTTGGCACAGACACAGGCCGAGATGGGGATCATCCCCAAGGAGGCCGCGGAGGAAATCCAGAGGAAGGCAAAGGTGGAGAACCTGAACATCCCCCGCATCGAGGAGGGGGTGAAGAAGGTAGGTCACTCCTTGGTTCCCATTCTGAAGGAATTCCAGAGTGTCTGTGATAACGGCTATGGCGAGTATATCCACATGG
The DNA here is from genome assembly GCA_022795575.1 of Angelakisella sp. Classification (GTDB taxonomy): domain Bacteria; phylum Bacillota; class Clostridia; order Oscillospirales; family Ruminococcaceae; genus Angelakisella. The sequence goes on from JAAWGY010000010.1 coordinate 11,582, forward strand.
GGGCCACCACCCAGGACATCATTGACACCGCCTTTATGCTCTCCATCAAGCGGGGCTTCGATGTGATCTATGACGACATGGTGGAGACCGAGGGCCTGATGCTTGGACTCATCGAAAAGTACCGGGACACCATCATGGCCGGCCGTTCCCACACCCAGCAGGCGCTGCCCATCACCTTCGGCTACAAGGTGGCTGTATGGGCCAGCGAGGTGCGCCACAACATCGAGCGGATGGAGGACTGCCGCAAGCGCTGCTTTGTGGGTGAGCTGGCCGGCGCCGTGGGCACCATGGCCGGCTTCGGCCCCGAGGGCCTTGAGGTCAGCGACCGCACCATCAGGCGGATCGGGCTGGATGTGCCCGATGTGGCGTGGCACGTCTCCCGGGACCGCATCTCCGAGATCTGTATGACGCTGGCCCTGGTCGCCTATACCAACGGCAAAATCGGCAACGAGCTGGCAAAGCTCCAGATGACCGAAATCAGCGAGGTTTTTGAGGGCTTTGTCCCCGGCTCTGTGGGCTCCTCCACCATGCCCCACAAGCGCAATCCCAACAAGCTGGAGAGCCTGCAAATGCTGGCCAGGCTGGTGAAGGGCAACATGGAGACCACCATGGAATCCATGTTCTGCGAGCATGAGCGGGACGGCGCGCTGTGGAAGATTGAGTGGAAGTCCGCGCCCGAGGTGGTCATCCTCACCGGGACCTCCGCCAACAACATCAAAAATGTGATGGCCAATCTGGAAGTGGACGTTAACAAGATGCGGGCCGACCTGGACATCCTGCGGGGCCTGATGCAAAGCGAGGGCATCATGCTGGAGCTGGGCAAGCACGTGGGCAAGCAGACCGCCCACGGCATCGTGTACCAGATCTGCATGGAAACCTTTGAGCAGCACGCCGATTTCTGCGAGATGCTGCTGAAGAATGAGACGGTAGCCCAGCACATGACCCGGGAGGAGATCCAGAAGATCCTGGACCCGGAGGGCTATACCGGACTGTCCGGCCAGATCTGTGACCGGGTGGTCGCCAGCATCAAAGCCGCCCGGAACCGTTGAGGCGGGAGAGAGCCGAAATATCTGTTGAGAAAGTAGGAACAAGCATGGAATTAAAACTTGCGCTCAAGGTAGATGACCTGGACAACGTGGCCACCATCTTCGCCAACGGCATCGTGGATGGCACCCAGGTGGAGGTCCGGGACAAAAGGGGCCAGTCGGAGATCATCGCCGTCCGTGGGGATGTGCCCTACGGCCATAAAATTGCCCTCCGGGACATTGCCCAGGGGGAGCCCATCCTGAAATACGGCGAGTCCATCGGGGCCGCCAGTCATTCCATCAAAAAGGGCGACTATGTACATATCCACAATATGGACGCCATGCGCGGCAGGGGCGACCTGTAAGGAGGCGGAAGGAAAATGAATCATCAATTTATGGGTTATCGCCGTCCTAACGGCAAATTCGGCGCCCGGAACCTGGTGGCTGTCATCCCCAGCGTGATCTGCGCCAACGATGTGGGGCAGGCCATCTGCCGGCAGGTCCAGGGGACCATCGGTTACTTCCATCACCAGGGCTGCTGCCAGCTGCCTGTTGACCTGAAACGGGTGACGGACACCCTGTCCAACCTGGGGCAGAGTCCCAATGTGGCTGCCGCCCTTATCGTGAGCCTGGGCTGCGAGGGCACCGACCATCAGCGGATGGTGGAGGAGATCCGCGCCACAGGCAAGCCGGTGGAAATCATCCACATTCAGGAGCTGGGCGGAACCTCCCGGGCCATCCAGGCAGGCATCGACGCGGCGCAGCGGCTGGTGCAGCAGGTGTCGGGGCTCCAGCGGGAGCCGGTGGACATTTCGGAGGTGGTCATGGCCATCAAGTGCGGGGCCTCGGACACCACCTCGGGCATGGCCTCCAACTGTGTCATCGGCTATGTGGCCGACAAGCTGGTGGACCTTGGTGCCACTGTGGTTTTTGGCGAGACCACCGAGTTTTTGGGGGGTGAGCACATCCTTGCCCGCCGCGCCGTAGGTGGCGAGGATGGCCCTGTGGGCCAAAAGATCTACGAAATCGTGGACCGGATGGAGAAGCGGGCCAAGTCTGTTGGCGAGGATATGCGGGGCGGCCAGCCCACCCCGGGCAACATCGCGGGGGGCCTGTCCTCCATCGAGGAGAAGAGCCTGGGGGCCATTGTAAAGTCGGGCCGCCGGCCTATCCAGGGGGTGCTGGAGTACTGCGACAAAATTACGGACCAAAAGGGCCTGTGGATCAAGGACGCACCCGGCCGGGAGCCGGAGATCCTCACCGGCATGGCGGCGACGGGAGCCCAGTTCATGATGTTTTCCACCGGGCGGGGCGCTCCGCAGGGCTTTCCCTCGATGCCGGTGATCAAGATCTGCGGCAACCCCAACACCTATGCGCATATGGGTCACGATATGGACCTGAACGCCGGGCGCATCATCACCGGCGAGGCCACCATCGAGCAGGTAGGCGAGGAGGCCTTTGAGCTGATGCTCCAGGTCCTCAACGGGCAGATGACCAAGAACGAGGCGCTGGGCTACTTTGGTTCCATGGATATCTTTTGTCTGGGTCCTGTGATTTAAGAAGCCGGACCAATAGCCGGTGGAGGATCTGAATAGGCTCTTAGAGCCTATTCAGATTCTCCCTGAAATTTGCCGTCAGGACGTGTGCGATAGCTATTGGTACGGCTTCTGAGTATAGGGGGAGTATAAATGCCTGAAAGCAGAGTGGTAGAGATACCCATTGGGGACCGGCGCTTCTCGGTCCCCATCCCCAACCTGATTGGGGTGGCGGAGCCGGAGCACACCCCCGGGGTGCCCGATAAACGGGAGGAGATCATCCGGGCCCTGGAGGCCCCTATAGGATCCCCCAAGCTGGAGGAGCTGGCCCGGGGAAAGCACAGCGCGGCCATCGTCATCAACGACATCACCCGCCCCTATCCCGGCGGACTGATGGTGGAGGAGCTGGCCCGGCGGCTAAACGCCGCCGGAATCCCGGACGAAAGGATCTCCCTGATTGTGGCCTATGGGATGCACCGCCCCAACACCATGGAGGAGCTGGGAGAAAAGTACGGCGCCGGGCTTTTGCGCCGGTTTCCCATCGTCCACCACAACGCCTCCGACCCGGAGAAAAATTTGCTGCTGGGGTATACCGAGGGCGGTGTGGAGGTGTGCATCAACCGGAGCTTTGCCCAGGCGGAGGTCCGGATCGTGACCGGCTGCATCGCCCCCCACCAGTTTGCCGGCTTTTCCGGCGGGCGGAAGAGCGTGCTGCCCGGTATCGCCTCCCTGGAGACCATCCGGCGGCACCACTCCTTCCCCATCCGGCCCGAGGCCATCTCCCTTGGGCTGCTGGAGGGGAACCGGTTCCACAAGGAGTCCTTGGCCGCGGCCCGTATCGCCAAGGTGGATTTTATCCTGAACGCCGTAGAGAACACAGGCCGGGAGCTGGTCCGCTGCGTGGCCGGGGACCTGGAGGAGGCCTGGCTGGCCGGGGTGGAGATCAGCCGGAAAATATGGACCGTTGCGATACCGGAGAGGCCCGACATCGTGGTGGTAAGCCCCGGAGGCTATCCCCGGGACTTTGACCTCCATCAGTCGCAAAAGGCGCTGGGCTGCGCCGAGATGGTATGCCCTGACGGCGGCGGGGTGATCCTCTGCGCCCGCTGCATGGACGGCGCGGGTAAGCCGGGCAAGCTGCTGCGGGAGGCGAAGGCCCCACAGGAGCTGATTGACCGCTTTTTAAGGAACGGGCTGGAGCCCTCCGGGACCGGAAAGGCCTATATGCTGGCCCGGTCCGTCACCAAGTTCCATGTGGTATTGGCGGGCAGCGCCATCCCCGGCGGGGCGCTGCGGGAGATGTTCCTGGATGGGTACGGCACGGTAGAGCAGGCCCTGGCGCATATGCTGGAGCGCTACGGGCAGGATGCCAGGGTCCTGGTGATTCCCAACGCCTCAGAGATCATCCCTGTGGTAGAGCAGAAAAAGGGAGGCTGAGAAGCTTATGCACGATCGGAATGATAAGGTGAACGCCCTGCTTCAGGGGGAGCGGATCCCCCCCATGGCAACGGTGCGGCAGAAATTTGAAAGCGGGCATATCGAAAACCCCGGAGAAGTCCTTCGGGGGCTTCTGGAACGCCCGGAGCTGAAGCGGACCATCCGCCCGGGAATGTCTGTGGCCGTCACAGCAGGCAGCCGCGGTATCGACCACATCGACGAGCTGCTGCGGGAGACGGTGGGCTTTATCCAGGCCCAGGGAGGCAAACCCTTTATCGTCCCCGCCATGGGCAGCCATGGTGGCGCTGTTGCTAAGGGCCAGGTAGAGATCTTGGAGGGGTTCCATATCACCGAGGAGACCATGGGGTGCCCCATCAAAGCCTCTATGGAGGTGGAGCAGATCGCCGCCCTCCCGGACGGTACCCCGGTCTTTATGGACCGAAACGCCTGCGCCGCCGACGGGGTAGTGGTGGTCAACCGGATCAAGCCCCACACCGGCTTCCGGGGCCCTTACGAGAGCGGGCTTTACAAAATGATGTGTGTGGGCCTTGGAAAGCAGAAGGGGGCCGAGACGGTACACAATCGGGGCCGCAAGCGGATGGGCGAGACGATTCAGCTGATGGGGGACGCCTTTTTGGAAAAGGCAAACATCCTCTTTGGCGTTGCCACCATCGAGAATGCCTTCGACCGGACCTATCGCCTGGCGGCGCTGACCAGGGAGGAGATCCAGGCGAAGGAGCCGGAGCTCCTGGTGGAGGCCCGAGGCCTGATGCCCCGAATCATCCCGGAAAACCTGGATGTGCTGGTTATCGACTACATGGGGAAGAATATCAGCGGTACCGGAATGGACACCAACATCACCAGGTCCTTTTCCCTGGAGTCCGGCATCAGCAGAGAGGGACGGGCCAAAAAGATCGCCGTCCTGGACCTGACAGACCAAAGCCACGGCGCCGCGGTGGGGATGGGGGCGGCGGATACCACCACCCGCCGGCTCTATGAGAAAGTGGACTTCAATACCACCTATCCCAACCTGCTTACCAGCGGCGGCACCGACTCCGCCAAGCTGCCGATGATTTTTGACAATCAGCGGCTAACCATCCAGGCGGCCATCAAAACAGCCATCGGCGCGGATAAAGAGAGGCTGAGGATGGTTCGGATCCGGGATACCCTCCATCTGTCCGAGATTCAGGTTTCCGAGGCTATTTTTGAGGAGATCTGCAACGACCCCGCCTTTGAGGTCATCAGCCCGCCTCGGGAGCTTTCCTTTGATGAAAACGGGGACCTGTTCTAAGCGCCAGGAAATGCGGCACAGCACAAAACTGGACGGCAAGCACAGCGCTTGCCGTCCGGTCCCTGTTCGTTCGGTTCCGTACTGATACAAAAATCCTATCAAATAACAGCCTGTTTTTTCAATGAGGCGGATGACGCCGGTTTTTGTTCTTAGAGCCTATTCAGAATCTCCCTGCACGCCGCCTTGACCGGTCTTTTTGCGCCCTGCGGCGAAAAAACCCCTGTCAATTCGGCGCGTCGGGAGATCCGGAATAGGCGGCTTAGACCATCTTCTCCGGGCGCACCGTTTCGTCGTACTCCTCCCCGGTGAGACAGCCCATAGCCATCACAGCCTCCCGCAGGGTGGTTCCGTCGTGGAGGGCCCTTTTGGCGCAGGCCGCCGCCTTCTCATAACCGATTTTAGGCGTTAGACAAGTGACCAGCATGAGAGAATTTTGCAGATTCTCCGCCATCCGCTCCTCGTCGGCGGTGATACCGTCCACACAGTGTACCCGGAAGGAATCCATAGCGTCGGTCAGTAGCTGGGTGGAGAGCAGAAAATTATAGGCGCTGACCGGGAGGAAGACATTGAGCTGGAAATTCCCCTGGCTGGCGGCCATCCCGATGGCGGTGTCGTCCGCCATAACTTGAACGGCCACCATAGTCACCGCCTCACACTGGGTGGGATTCACCTTCCCCGGCATGATGGAGGAGCCGGGCTCGTTTTCGGGGATGTGGAGCTCGCCCATGCCGCAGCGGGGGCCGCTGGCCTCCCAACGGATGTCGTTGGCGATCTTCATCAGATTGCAGGCAAGGGCCTTTAATGCTCCGTGGGCAAAGACCAGCGCGTCCTTGGAGGTCAGGGCATGAAACTTGTTCTCATCGGGCTGGAAGGGAACACCGGTCAGCTCTGTGAGCTTGTCACATACTGCCTTGTCAAAACCCTTGGGCGCGTTAAGCCCGGTTCCCACCGCGGTACCGCCGATGGCCAGCCTCCGGAGCTCGGTAAGGCTCAGCTCCAGCATCCGGCAGGGGGCGCCCACCAGCTCCCGCCACCCGGAGACCTCCTGGGCAAAGCGGAGGGGGGTTGCGTCCTGAAGGTGGGTACGGCCGATCTTGATGAGCGCCGGGTACTTTTCCTCCAGCGCCTGGAAGGACTGCTCCAGCCTGCGGGCGGCAGGCAGGACCTGCTGGGTCAGCGCCAGGACCGCGGCGATATGAAGAGCGGAGGGGAAGGTATCGTTGCTGGACTGGGAGCTGTTCACATGGTCGTTGGGATGGACCGTCACCCCGTTGCTGGCGCAAAGGTGGGCGATGACCTCGTTGACATTCATATTGCTTTGAGTGCCGCTGCCCGTCTGCCAGACCACCAGGGGAAACTCCTCGTCCCACTTTCCCTCCCGGATCTCCCCGCAGGCGGCGGAAATGGCGGCGGCCTGATGGGCGCTGAGCTTGCCAAAGGCGGCGTTGGCCTGGGCGCAGGCGTCCTTCAAATAGGCGAAGGCGGTGATGATCTCCTTGGGCTGGCGCTGGCCTCCGATCCGGAAATTCTCCTTGCTCCTTTGCGTCTGGGCGCCCCAGTAATGGTCCGCAGGGACCTTCACCTCACCCATGGTGTCATGCTCGATGCGGTATTCCATATGGCACCTCCTCATATCCGGGCCACGCCGTCCTTGCGGGCGGCTTCGGCAACGGCCTTGGCCACCGCATCCTTCACCCGGGGGTCAAAGGCCTTGGGCAGGATGTAGTCGGCGCAAAGCTCCTCCTGGCTCACCAGCCCCGCAATGGCGTAGGCGGCGGCGATCTTCATCTTCTCGGTGATGGCGCTGGCCCGCACATCCAGCGCCCCCCGGAAGATGCCGGGGAAGCAGAGGACATTGTTCACCTGGTTGGGATAGTCGCTCCGGCCAGTGGAGACCACCGCCGCCCCGGCGGCCTTGGCCTCTTCGGGGAAGATCTCCGGGGTGGGGTTGGCGCAGGCGAAGATGATGGGGTCCTTGGCCATGGTCCCCACCATCTCGCCGGTGAGGACGCCGGGGGCCGAAACGCCAATGAACACATCGGCCCCGGGGAGGACGTCGGCCAGCTTGCCGGTCCTCTTTTCCCGGTTGGTCCGGGCGGCCATCTCCGCCAGGGCGGGGGGCATCCCAGGCCGGCCCTCGTAAACAACGCCGTCCTTATCCGTGAGGATGACGTTCCGGAGCCCCATAGAAAGCATCAGCTTGATAATGGCCGTTCCAGCGGCTCCCGCCCCGGAGGTGACTACCCGGATATCCTCCAGCCGCTTTCCCACCACCTTTAGGGCGTTGATCATTCCCGCCATGGTGATGACGGCGGTTCCGTGCTGGTCGTCGTGGAAGATGGGGATGTCACAGCTCTCCTTCAGCCGCTCCTCGATCTCGAAGCACCGGGGGGCGGAGATATCCTCCAAATTCACCCCGCCGAAGGAGCCGGAGAGAAGGGCGACCGTCTTGACAATATCATCCACATCCTTGCTGCGGATGCAGAGGGGGATGGCGTCCACATCACCAAAGGCCTTGAAGAGGACGCATTTGCCCTCCATCACCGGCATCCCGGCCTCGGGGCCGATGTCCCCCAGGCCCAGCACGGCGGTGCCATCGGTGACCACCGCCACGGTATTCCAGCGACGGGTGAGGTCGTAGGACTTGGCCACATCCTTCTGGATTTCCAGGCAGGGAGCGGCCACGCCGGGGGTATAGGCCAGGCTCAGGGCCTCGGCGGAGTCCACCGCCGCCCGGGGGGTGACCTCCAGCTTGCCCTTCCACTGATAGTGCAGTTTTAGAGATTCCTTTGCGTAATCCATTTGTACGCCCTCCTTTAACAATTGAATGATCGGTTTATTTGATAATTATTTATTTTTCCTTCATTATTTTATAAAAAATGCTTTTGTGTGTCAAATATCGTTTTTCTTTTGTGATATTAAAAAAATTGATGTAATAAAAAAGAGCCCCCAAGGAAAGGAGCGAAAAACGGTGAAATTACAGCAGCTGCGCTATTTCAAAGCCGCTTGCCAATATAGCAGCCTGACAACGGCGGCCAAGGCCCTTCATGTATCCCAACCCTCTATTTCCACCGCAATCCACGAGCTGGAGCGGGAATTCGGCGTCCAGCTGATGGAGCGCCGCTATCAGGGCTTTACCCTGACCGCGGAGGGAAAGACCCTATGGGAGATGTCCGAGGGACTGCTGCGCCATGTCAGCCAGCTGGAGCAGCGGATGACCGATTTGGGCAAAAAGCAGGCCCCCCTGCGCATCGGAGTATCCCCCATGGCCGGGGTGGCGGTGCTGACGGAGCTGTATGCTGGGCTCCTTCCCCGGCACCCGCAGCTGACCCTGTCCACCGAAGAGGCGGGAACCAACGCGCTGCTTGGTGCCCTGCTGGAAAACACCCTGGATATGGCCTTTGTTTCCCACTACAGCCCCCTTCCGCCGGAGTTTCTTTCCATCCCGGTGATGGTCACAGAGACCAAGTGGTGTACAGCCTCCCAGCATCCTGCCGCCCGGCGTGCATCGGTACGCATCGAGGAGCTGGCGGAGGAAGAGCTGGTGCTGTATCAGGATTCCTTCACCCTGCACAATATCGTTTTGGACCGGTTCCGCCGGGCCGGCGTCCAGCCCCGGATCCTCCACGAGACCTCCCAGCTGTCCATGATCTACGCCCTCATTCAGGCCGGGATCGCTACCGGCTTTTTGATGGAGTCGGTGGCCTACCTCTTCCCGGGGCTGTCCTGGATTCCCCTGGATCTGCCCCTCTCCGCCACCATCAGCCTTGTATGGGAGCGGCAGCGCAGCTTGAGCCGGGATATGTGCTTATTGACAGAGCATTATGCTGCCCAGCAGTCTGGTGGAAAATGACCAGGGGGAAAAGATGCCACAGCCTGGGTGCAATATTTCCAGCGAATTGTGCGTGCCCGTTTGGCATACCTAAAGAATCTGGACGGGCTCTCGGTCCGGCAGCTTCAGCAGGGCCTCTTTCCCGGTAAGGCCAGGGAGACAGCGCTGATCCTTCCCGTCCCGAAAAGCAGTGACAGTAGGTATCCATAATCCCGAACCGCTGTGCAGGGTACCGCTCCTCATCGGTGTTGGCTTTCGCCACCGTGGATGTAATAAGCCTGCTTTGCCGCAGTGGTTTTGCTGAGGCGTTTTTTATTTCATCATGGAAAACCGAAGCGGAAACCCACCCCGATTGCTTGACAACCCAACAGCGATGCTCTATGATGAAGAAGAATATTTCCGGCGGGGGCCGCATCCGTAAAACCGCAGGCTGTAGCGGCTGTAAGACGATTATAAAACGATCTGGTCAATGGAGGAATTTTGTTATGGATTACAGAAGATTTGGGGATACTGTGATTGTCCGGATGGACCCCACCGAGGAGATCATCCAGCAGCTTCGGCTGGTGGCGAAAAAGGAGGGCATCCGGCTGGCCGCGGTGGAGGCCCTGGGGGCTGTGGATGACTTTACGGTGGGAGTCTTTGACACGACAGAAAAGCGGTATCATTCCAACCGGTTTACCGGGGCCTTTGAGATTGTCTCCCTTACCGGAACAGTGACCACCCAAAAGGGCAGCTTTTACGCCCACCTGCATATGAGCGCCGGGGACCGGGAGGGAAGGGTGTTTGGCGGCCACCTGAACAGTGCTACCGTCAGCGCTACCTGCGAGATGGTCATCCGGGTGATAGACGGCACCGTAGAGCGGCAGCTGGAGGAAAGCGTCGGCCTGAACCTGCTCCGGTTTATCTAAACAAGGAAGGAGAAGTCGCCATTGAAGATCGAGTGGATGGGGCGGTACAGAGAGCTGCTCAAGGCCCTGGTTCTGCATTGCAATATGTCCGCGCGGGTGTCGTCAATCTCTTCGGATGTGGGTAACGGCATCTCCTTGACACCCTATGAGTGGCAGGTGTTTGAATGTATCCTGGAGCACGAGGACGAAAATGTGAATATGATCTATATTTCCAGCGGGCTGGGGGTACCCCAAAGCACCTTCTCGAAAATCTCCAAAAAGCTCTGCAAATATGGGCTTGTGGAACGATACCAGGCCTTTGGCAACCGGAAAAATATCATCCTGAAGGGCTCGGAAATGGGGAGGGGGCTTTACCTTGCCCATACGGGCCAGGTGCTGGAAAAGGTTTTTGCGCCGCTTTTTTCCGGTTTGGACAGCCTGTCGGATGAGGCGCTGAAAACCGTTACAGAGGCGTTAAACCGGTTTAACCGGACGGAGAACATCCCGGAAAAGGAGCTGATGCCGGTACGCCGGGAGGAGATTGTGTAGAGTGGGCCTTCGGCCAGCGGCACAGAGAAAGGATCCTGCCTTGGGGCAGGATTTTTTTTGACAAAATATATTCTGTATGATATAAAAATATTATAAAGAATATATATTGCGGCAGGGAAAGTCGACAAAATTTGTAGGGAATATGCCAGGAGGCAAAACGAAGGCCGCAGGGATGGCGCAGGATGCCGCACCGGAGAGCCCCGCTTTTATAGCAACCATCAAAAAAATCGCCAAGGGTTGACAGAGGTGGTATAACAGAAGAAGGAGATGAAAATATGCTACACAACGAGGCACGAGAATTACTG